>JABDIP010000147.1 GCA_013003675.1 Inquilinus sp. | reverse complement strand
ATCGGCCTCCAGCGCCAGGGTCGGCTCGATATCCTTCGACTGAAGCTTGGCGTGATAGGCCCGCACCGCCTCTTCGGAGGAGACGTTGCCCTCGACCACCCGGCGCATCAGCGAGACCAGCGCGGTCGGCGAGTCGGCCAGATTGATCTTGCGGCCGCACAGCGCGACGCGGCCACCATACCGTTCGGTCTGGCGGACCAGCTCGAAGGTGTCCCGCGTCGTGCCCTTGCCGCCGCCCAGGATGCCGATGATCAGGCTGGCCGGATCGTATGACGCCAGTTCCTCAAGCGCCTTTGGCCCGTTGTAGACCGCCTTCAGGAACATCGGCCGGTCGGCCGCGGCGACGCCGGCCAGGGTGCGCACAATGCAGTCGTTGAGATAGAAGGGCAGATCCTCCTCGGCCATGCCGATGTCGAAGGACGGGTTGAACACCTCCAGGAAGTACCGCATCGGGGTATCGGCCAGTTCCTCGCGGAACAGGGCGTAGGATTCCAGGGTCGACAGATCGTGGTCGACATCGTTGCAGAAGGTGATCGCATAGAGGCCCAGATCGGCGATCGCCCCGGCGCGGTCCAGATCGGCGGTGCGGAACGGCCGGGCCGGGCCGCCCTTGTAGTCGCCGCCACGCTGCGACCAGATGTCGGAGCTGTCGTTCAGCCGCACCGCCGCGGTCACCGGCGTGCCCTCCAGCGTGCCGTCGCCGGCCAGCACCTCGGCCGACGAGACCGACATCAGCATGACATCGACCAGGTCGCTGGCCACCATGTCGCGCATGTTCTGCAGATATTCCGCCCGGCTCTTGAACCCTTTGCCGCCGCGGCGCGGCCCCGGCGCCGTCAGCCCGAAGCCCATATCGGCGTCCTTGGCGTCGGCGATGATGAAATCCTTCGGCTTGTAGGTGCCGTTTCGGACCCGTTCGAGCTTCTCGTCCAGGCGTTTCATGGCCGTTGATCCTCCCCAAAAAAAACGATTTGCTGGCGCCATTCTCGTATCATTCCGCGCCGGACGAAAGGGGCAGTTTTGCCGGTCTGGTTCGATGAGGGGGCAGGGGCGACACCCGGGTCACCGTGACGCCGGCCGGCCAATCGCTGTTGGCGACGGCGGGACATCGGGCGATCTACGAACCGCCGTCCTGACCGACCTTCCGGTTGACGCCGTGGCCGCCGGGCCCTAGTTCGGGGCCATGCTCGCTCATCCGCTCCTGATCGGCAGCGAGATCTACCGCACCTCCAGCTATGGCAGGAAGCATCCGTTGGCGATCCCACGGGTGTCGACGGCGATCGATCTGTCGCGGGCCATGGGCTGGCTGCCGGACGGGCAGTATCTCGACAGCCCGACGGCGACGCCCGACCAACTCGCCCGCTTCCACGATCCCGACTACATTCGCGCGGTGCGCGACGCGGAACGCGACCAGCGGCTCGATCCGGAGCGCCGTGCCCGCTATCACCTCGGCAAGATCGACAACCCGATCTTCGCGGAAATCTTCGGCCGCCCGGCGACGGCGGCCGGAGGGTCGATCCTGGCGGCGGAGGTGCTCGCCGAGGGCGGCATCGTCTACAGCCCGGCCGGCGGCACCCATCACGGGCGGGCCGACCGGGCCAGCGGCTTCTGCTATTTCAACGATCCCGTGCTCGGCATCCTGGCGCTGCTCGATCAGGGGCTGGAGCGCATCTACTACGTCGATGTGGATGCCCATCACGGCGACGGGGTCGAGGATGCCTTCGCCACGGACGACCGGGTGCTCACCGTCTCGGTGCACGAGGGCGGGCGCTGGCCCTATACCGGCGCCGTTGAGGACCGGGCCGGCGGCATGGCGCGCAACCTGCCGGTGCCGGAGGGTTTCAACGACAGCGAGATGGATGCGATCCTGGAGCGGGTGCTGCTGCCGCTCGGCCGGACGTTCCGGCCCCAGGCCGTGGTGCTGCAATGCGGCGCCGACGGGCTGGCCGACGATCCGCTGAGCCGGCTGGCGCTGTCGAACCGCGCCCTGTGGCGCGTGGTGGCGGCGCTGCGCGATCTGGCGCCGCGCTGCCTGGTGCTTGGCGGCGGCGGCTACAATCCCTGGACCGTCGGGCGCTGCTGGGCCGGGGTGTGGGCGGTGCTGAACGGAATCGACCCGCCGGAAACGGCGCCGGCAGCCGAGCCGGTGCTGAGGGCATTGAGCTGGCATCGGGCGGCGGGTCGGCACCCGCCGGAGCCCTGGCTGACAACCATCGCCGATCGACCCAGGCCCGGGCCGGTGCGCGATGCCGTCATCGCGGTAATCGACTCCACTCTGCGGACGTGATCGGCCAAGATCGGCGATGTCGCGGTTCCGGCCGGCCGTCGTCGATCGACACCGGCCGGTCCCCCTTTTCGCTACCGAAAGAGTAGGCTGCCAGATATGGACTCCGACAACGGCGTGCTTGTCCCGGCCTTCGTCGCCTACACGATCGGCATCGTCGTCTATTTCATCGGCATGAACCTGAACCGCCGCATCCGGGTTCTCCGCGCCTACAACATTCCGGAGCCGGTGACCGGCGGGCTGCTGGCCGCGCTGGCGGTGTTCGGCCTCTACGCGGTATTTGGCGTCGAGGTCTCGTTCGATCTGGCGACCCGCGATCGGCTGCTGGTCTATTTCTTCACCGCGATCGGGCTGAATGCCAGGCTGTCCGATCTGATCGCGGGGGGCCGTCCGCTCGGCATACTGCTCGGCCTGACGGTGCTGTTCATCGTTCTGCAGAATGTCGTCGGGATCGGCGCGGCGACGTTGCTCGACTTGCCGGCCCCGATCGGCATCCTTGTCGGCTCGGCGTCGCTGATCGGCGGTCATGGTACGGCCATCGCCTGGGCGCCGGCGATCGCCGCCGAGCATGGCGTTCCCAATGCGATGGAGATCGGCATTGCGGCGGCCACCCTGGGCCTCGTGCTTGCCAGTCTGATCGGCGGGCCGATCGCCAAATACCTGCTGAGCCGGCACGCCCTGTCCGGCCCGCCGGAGGACGGTCCGGTCGTCGGTATCTCGCACCAGCGCGAGGCGACCGAGCAAATCAATCACGTGAGCATCATGTCGGTCCTGCTGACGCTGCATGTCTCGATCATCCTCGGCTACCTGGCCAACCAGGCGATCGAAAGCGCCGGCCTCAAGCTGCCCCTCTTCGTGAGTTGCCTGCTCGCCGCCATCGTCCTGTCCAACGTCGGGCCGGTGCTCATGCCCCGGGTGCATTGGCCGATGCGCACCCGGGCCCTCGCGATCGTGTCGGACTTCTCGCTCGGCCTGTTCCTCGCCATGTCGCTGATGAGCATGCAGCTTTGGACGATTGCCGGACTTGCCGGTCCGCTGCTGGCGATCCTGGCGCTCCAGGCCCTGGCCGCCGCCGCCTTCATCCTGATGATCCTGTTTCCATTGATGGGGCGCGACTATCAGGCCGCCGTGCTCAGCGCCGGGTTCGGCGGCTTCGCGCTGGGCGCCACGCCGACCGCCATCGCCAACATGACGGCGGTGACCAAGACCCACGGACCGGCGCCGACCGCCTTCATCATCCTGCCGCTGGTGTCGGCGTTCTTCGTCGATATCACCAACGCCTTCGTGATCCAGACTGCGCTGGCCTGGTAGCCGGCGGCGACCGAAACCGGATCGCCGCCTTGCGGTCACGATCGGTGATGTATGCTGGTACCGAACCGAGCTCGCGACCGTCCCGGACTGCAATGCCCCGATTCCTAGCCTTGCTTGCCGCGCCGTTTGTCCTCGCCCTGGTGCTGATCGCCCCGCCGGCATCGGCCCAGGAGAGCTCGGACCTGTGGATCGAGACCGAGGCCGGCGGCCGCTACAAATTCCGGGTCGAACTGGCGCTGACCCCGGCCCAGCAGGCGCGCGGGCTGATGAACCGGGCGTCGATGGCGTCGGATGCCGGCATGCTGTTTGTCTTCGACAGCGAGCGGCCGGCCTCGTTTTGGATGAAGAACACACTGATCTCCCTCGACATGCTGTTCATCGGCGCCGACGGCCGGATCGTGAACATCGGCGAACGCACCACGCCGCTCTCCACCGACTCGGTTCCCGCCGCCGCGCCGGTCAAGGCGGTGCTGGAGATCAATGGCGGGCTCTCGGCGATCCTCGGCATCCGCGCGGGCGACCGTGTGAGGCATCCGGCGCTGACGGAATAGGCGGCCCGGAAACCTACCGTTTTCGCGCCAGTGTCAGGCCGTCGCCGATCGGGACCATGCTGAGGTCGACCCGGCCGTCTTCATGCAAATGGGCGTTGAGCTCGCGGATCGCGACCGTGCTCGGGCTGGTGTCGGCGGGATCGGCGACCGAGCCGCCCCACAGCACGTTGTCGATCATGATCAGCCCGCCGGGGCGGAGCAGGGCCAGGCAATCCTCGTAATAGCGGCCGTAATTGCCCTTGTCGGCATCGATGAACGCGAGGT
>JABDIP010000138.1 GCA_013003675.1 Inquilinus sp. | reverse complement strand
CTTCTCGACGACCGCATGCCGGCGCGACGCGAAATAGCTCGAGATGATCAGGTCGCACCGCTCGTCGCGGCCGATGACGATACTCTGGACGCGGTCGCCCATGCGGTAGACGCCGCCCTCATGGGTCAGGGTCAGCGCCGCCGGGCGCGGTGTGCCCGCGGCCCGGGGCGGTGCGCTCGGGACATAGGTGTTCTGCGGGTCCGGCCCGGTCTGGACCGCATAGATCTCCACCGGGCGCCGCCGGCCGCGGACGGTCGTGGTGTCGAACAGCCGCAGCGTCTTGCGAAGGTTCGACGACAGGCTCTGCACGGTCTCGCCGGTCAGCAGGATTTCGCTGGGCCGGGCGAGCGCGGCGACCCGAGCCGCCAGGTTGACCGCGTCGCCGTAGACATCGCCCTCATCGGCGATCACGGCGCCGTAGTTGAAGCCGGCGGTGATCGCCAGCGGTCCCTGGCGGTGGGCATGCTGCATTTCGGTGGCGGCGTCGTAGGTGGCATCGGCGGTGGGAAAGACGCTCATGACACCGTCGCCCTGGGTGCGAATCACGGTGCCGCCATGGCGGTGGGTGATGTCGACCAGGAGATGCAGGCAGTCGTGAATCAGCCGGTGCGCCTCGGTATCGCCAAGCACCTCATAGAGCCGAACGCTGTTGCAAACGTCGACGTACAGAATCCCCATGCACTGGGTCTGTTGGTCCATGCGGACGGTCCACACCGTCAATGGGCGCGACCCCGCGCCGCGCGCTTGTTTGCCGGGCCGGCGCCGGCCGACCCTCCCGACCCGCGCCGATATCGGCGCGAGCGGCACGCCGCCGGAGCCGTATCGCCCCGCGTTTGTCCACACTAACCCGACAGCCGGATCGGGTTCCAGACCGATTCGGGGCGCGGGTTCCGGGCTACCCGGCAAGACCGGAGAGGGGTGCCAGCGGGGAGCGGCCCACCGACCGCCGTCGCGCGCCTCGGTCGGCGCCAAACAATAGGAAATCGGCCGGAAATCGCTTTCCTTGCCCGTCGCGCCGGCCTATATCTCTAGCCGTAAACTCCGGGACAGACGCGCCGGCAACGGTTGGGTTGTCTGGCGATTCCCTCCGCTGTCGCAATTCGAGTAGGCCCAGTTCGAGGCGCCGTATGTCGCAATCGCTTTTGGCCGAGTATTTCCCGATCCTGCTGTTCCTCGGGATCGCCATCGCCATATCGGCGGTCGCCGTCGGCATGTCCTATCTGGTCGCGGATCAGAAGCCCGACAGCGAGAAGGTGGCCGCCTTCGAATGCGGCTTCGACCCGTTCACCGACTCCCGGTCGCGCTTCGACGTGCGGTTCTATCTGGTGGCCATCCTGTTCATCATCTTCGACCTGGAAGTCGCGTTCCTCTTCCCCTGGGCGATCTCGCTGGGCGATATCGGCATGTTCGGCTTCTGGTCGATGGTCGTCTTTCTCGGCATCCTGACCATCGGCTTCATCTACGAGTGGCGGAAAGGGGCGTTGGAGTGGGAGTGAGCGGCGCGACGACAGGCGGCGCCATGCAGGTGCCGCCCGAGGCGGTCGACAAGGCGATCGGCGCCGAACTGCAGGACAAGGGGTTCCTGGTCACCAGCCGCGACGCGGTGCTGAACTGGGCGCGGACCGGGTCCCTGTGGCCGATGACGTTCGGCCTGGCCTGCTGCGCGATCGAGATGATCCACGCCTATATGCCGCGCTACGATCTCGACCGGCTGGGCGTGATCCCGCGGCCGAGCCCGCGACAATCCGACGTGATGATCGTCGCCGGCACCCTGACCAACAAGATGGCGCCGGCGCTGCGGCGGGTCTACGACCAGATGGCGGAGCCGCGCTGGGTGATCTCGATGGGCTCCTGCGCCAATGGCGGCGGCTATTATCACTATTCCTATTCGGTGGAGCGCGGCTGCGACCGTATCGTGCCGGTCGACATCTATGTGCCGGGCTGCCCGCCGACCGCCGAGGCATTGGTCTACGGCATTCTGCAACTGCAGAAGAAGATCCGCCGCGGCGGCCGAATTGCGCGATAGGGCGGGGAATTTCCTGGGCCATGGCTGATCGCAATCTCAGCGAACTGGGCGAGACCCTCCTCGCGCGTCTCGACCCCGACATCTCGGAGTTCCGCGTGGTCGGTCACGAGTTGACCATCGATGTGCGCCGCGGCGCCATAGAGCGGGTCCTGACGTTCCTGCGCGACGATGGCGGGGCGGCGTTCGAGCAGTTGATCGACATCACGGCGGTCGACCATCCCGAGCGCGAGGAACGGTTCGATGTCGTCTACCACCTGCTCAGCCTCAAGCAGAACCACCGGATCCGGGTGAAGCTGACGACCGACGAGGAAGCCCCGGTGCCGTCGGTGGCGGCGATCTATCCGACGGCCACCTGGTTCGAGCGCGAGACCTGGGACATGTATGGCGTGTTCTTCGCCGACAACCCCGATTTGCGCCGGATTCTCACCGATTACGGGTTCGAGGGGCATCCGTTGCGGAAGGACTTCCCGCTGACTGGCTATGTCGAGGTGCGCTACGACGAGGATCAGAAGCGCGTCGTCTACGAACCGGTGAAACTGAACCAGGATTTCCGCACCTTCGACTTCCTGAGCCCGTGGGAAGGCATGACCCGGCCGCCGCTGCCGGGCGACGAAAAGGCCGAGGGCCAGACGTCCGAGGACAGGTAGCGCCATGGCCGAGACCAAGATCAAACCGTACACGATGAATTTCGGGCCGCAGCACCCGGCGGCTCACGGCGTGCTGCGCCTGGTGCTGGAGTTGGACGGCGAGGTGGTCGAGCGGGCCGATCCGCATATCGGCCTGCTGCACCGCGGCACCGAGAAGCTGATCGAATACAAGACCTATCTGCAGGCGGTGCCCTATTTCGACCGGCTCGACTACGTCTCGCCGATGTGCCAGGAGCACGCCTATGCGCTGGCGGTGGAGCGCTTGTTGGGGCTCGAGGTGCCGGAGCGCGGCCAATACATCCGCGTGCTGTTCAGCGAGATCACCCGAATCCTCAACCACATTCTCAATCTCACGACCTATGCCCTTGATGTTGGAGCGATCACGCCGTCGTTGTGGGGGTTCGAGGAACGCGAGCTCCTGATGGAGTTCTACGAGCGGGTTTCCGGCGCGCGGCTGCACGCGGCGTATTTCCGGCCCGGCGGTGTGCACCAGGACATGCCCGCCGGACTGGCCGAGGACATCTGGGAACACACCGAGAGTTTTCACAAGTTCGTCGACGACATCGAAGGTCTGCTGACGGAAAACCGCATCTTCAAACAGCGCACCGTCGATATCGGCATCGTCAGCGCCGAGGAGGCGATGGCCTGGGGCTTCACCGGGCCGATGCTGCGCGCCTCCAATGTCGCGTGGGATCTGCGCAAGGCGCAGCCCTACGATGTCTATCACCGGATGGATTTCGACGTGCCGGTCGGGCTGACCGGCGACTGCTACGCCCGCTACCTGCTGCGGGTGGAGGAGATGCGGCAATCGAACCGGATCATCCGCCAATGCCTGGAGCAGATGCCGAAGGACGGGCCGATCAAGGTCAACGACCGCAAGATCGCGCCGCCCCCGAGGGGCGAGATGAAACAGTCGATGGAAGCCCTGATCCATCACTTCAAGCTCTACACCGAGGGCTATCACGTGCCGGAGGGCGAGACCTATGCGGCGGTCGAGGCGCCGAAGGGCGAGTTCGGCGTCTATCTGGTCGCCGACGGCACGAACCGGCCCTATCGCTGTCGCATCCGCGCTCCCGGCTTCGCCCATCTGCAGGGGCTCGACTTCATGAGCCGCGGTCACATGCTGGCCGACGCGGTGGCGATCATCGGCTCCATGGATATCGTATTCGGGGAAATCGACCGATGAGTTTCGGGGCGCCCGCACCGGAAAGCCAGCAGCCCGACGGTTTCGTCTTCTCGGCGGAGAACCTGAAACGGGCCAAGCAGATCATCGCACGCTATCCCAGCGGCCGGCAGCAGAGCGCGCTGTTGCCATTGCTCGATCTGGCGCAGCGGCAGAACGAGAACTGGCTGCCCCGCGCGGCCATGGACTATGTGGCGGAGTTACTGGAGATCCCGCCGATCCGGGCCTATGAGGTCGCCAGCTTCTACACCATGTTCAACAAGGCGCCGGTCGGTCGCCACTTCATCCAGGTTTGCACCACGACGCCGTGCTGGCTGTGCGGCTCCGCCGATGTGCTGAAGGCGGTCAAGGACGAAACCGGCCTTGCCCCGGGCGGGATGGCCGACGACGGCAGCCTTTCGGTGATCGAGGTCGAGTGTCTCGGGGCCTGTGTCAACGCACCGATGGTCCAGGTCAACGACGACTACTACGAAGATCTCAGCTACGACCGCATGGTGTCGTTGATCCGGGCGTTGAAGGCCGGCGAGGCGCCGAAGGTCGGCTCGCAGACCGGCCGCAAGGGCAGCCAGGCGCTGTCCGGCCCGACCAGTCTGCTCGACCCGGCGCTGGCCGTCGGCGCGCCGGCAAAGCCGAAGGCGAGCAGACCCAAGGCCGAGGCAAAAAGCGCGGAGAAGGCAGAGCCGGAGAAGGCCGAGGCTGACAAGGTCGAGGCGGAGAAGGTCGAGCCGGAGAAAGCCGACCCGGCGAAGGTTGAGGCGGAGAATGCCGAGTCGGAGAAGCTGGAGGCGCCGGATGGCGAGACCGCCAAGGGCCGTGCGACCGCCAAGACGAAGCCACGGCCGCCGTCCACAAAGGACAAGGATTGATCGATGCTGGCGGACAAGGACCGCATCTTCACCAATCTCTATGGCTGGCAGGGCTGGGACCTGGCACCGGCGCGCGCCCGCGGCGTCTGGAACGACACCAAGAAGCTGGTCGCAATGGGCCGCGACGCGATCGTCGAGGAGGTCAAGACCTCCGGCCTGCGCGGGCGCGGCGGCGCCGGCTTTCCGACCGGGCTGAAATGGTCGTTCATGCCCAAGGAGCCCGATCCGAAGCGGCCGAGCTATCTGGTGATCAACGCCGACGAGTCGGAGCCGGGCACCTGCAAGGACCGCGAGATCCTGCGCTTCGATCCGCACCGGTTGATCGAGGGGGCCCTGGTGTCCTCTTTCGCGCTCGGCGCCCATGCCTGCTACATCTACATCCGCGGCGAGTTCTACAACGAGGCGTCGAACGTCCAGAAGGCGATCGACGAGGCCTATGACGCCGGCCTGTTGGGCAAGAACGCCGCGGGCTCCGGTTGGGATTTCGACCTCTATCTGCATCGCGGCGCCGGCGCCTATATCTGCGGCGAGGAGACCGCGCTGCTGGAGAGCCTGGAGGGCAAGAAGGGCCAGCCGCGCAACAAGCCGCCATTTCCCGCCGGCGCCGGCCTCTACGGCTGCCCGACGACGGTCAACAATGTCGAGACCATCGCCGTGGTGCCCGAGATTTTGCGCCGCGGCGGCAACTGGTTCGCCGGCTTTGGCCGGCCGAAGAACAGCGGCACCAAGCTGTTCTGCATCTCCGGCCATGTCGAGCAGCCCTGCGATGTCGAGGAGGAACTCGGCATCCCGATGAAGGAGCTGATCGAGCGGCACGCCGGCGGCGTCCGCGGCGGCTGGGACAATCTGCTCGCGGTGCTGCCGGGCGGCTCGTCGACGCCGATCCTGCCCAGGACGCAATGCGAGTCGGTGCTGATGGATTTCGACAGCCTGCGCGAGGCGAAATCCGCCCTCGGCACCGGCGGGCTGATCGTCATGGACAAGTCGACCGACGTGATCTACGCGATCGCCCGGCTGTCGCATTTCTACATGCACGAGAGCTGCGGCCAGTGCACGCCGTGCCGTGAGGGCACCGGCTGGCTGTGGCGGGTGATGCAGCGCATGGTCAAGGGCAATGCCCGGGTCGAGGAGATCGACATGCTGCTGGAGGTCACCAAGGAGATCGAGGGTCACACGATCTGCGCCCATGGCGATGCGTCGGCTTGGCCGATCCAGGGCTTGATCCGGCATTTCCGGCCGGAGATGGAAAAGCGCATCCGGGCGTACCGCGATGCCGCCCATCGGGATGCGGCGGAGTAGGGGCGGAGAGCGGGATCATGCCGAAGCTGACGATCGACGGAATCGAGATCGAGGTCGCGCCGGGCACGTCGGTGCTGCAGGCCTGCGAGCAGCTCGGGATAGAGATTCCGCGCTTCTGTTTTCACGAGCGCCTGTCGGTCCCGGCCAATTGCCGGATGTGCCTGGTCGAGATGGAGCGCTCGCCCAAGCCGATCGCCTCCTGCGCCATGCCGTGCGGCGACGGCATGGTCATCCGCACCGACACCGAGGTGGTGCACAAGGCGCGCAAGGGGGTGATGGAGTTCCTGCTGATCAACCACCCCCTCGATTGCCCGATCTGCGATCAGGGCGGCGAGTGCGATCTGCAGGACCAGGCCATGGCCTTCGGTTTCGACCGCAGCCGGTACGCCGAGAACAAACGCGCGGTGAAGGAGAAGAATCTCGGGCCGCTGATCAAGACGTTCATGACCCGCTGCATCCATTGCACGCGCTGCATCCGTTTCGCCGACGAGATCGCCGGCACGCCGGAGTTGGGCGCCACCGGGCGCAGCGAGCAGATGGAGGTCGGCACCTATATCGAGAAGGCGATCACTTCGGAGTTGTCGGGCAATCTGATCGACATCTGCCCGGTCGGCGCCCTGACCTCGAAACCGTATCAGTTCAACGCCCGGCCCTGGGAGCTGCGGAAGACCGAGACGATCGACGTGCTGGACGCGGTCGGCAGCAATATTCGCGTCGACGCCCGGGGCGGCGAGGTGATGCGCGTGCTGCCGCGGCTGCATGAGGACGTGAACGAGGAATGGATCAGCGACCGCACCCGTTTCGCCTGTGACGGGCTGCGCCGGCAGCGGCTGGATCGCCCCTATGTCCGCTGCGACGGCAAGCTGCGGCCGGCGAGCTGGGACGAGGCGTTCGCCGCCATTGCCGAGCGCCTGGAAGGGCTCGACGGGTCGCAGATCGCGGCGCTGGCCGGCGACCTTTGCGACGCGGAGTCGATGCTGGCGCTGAAGGAGCTGATGGCGGCCCTGGGCAGCGCCAATCTCGACTGCCGCCAGGACGGGGCGGCGCTCGATCCGGCCGCCCGCGCCGGGTATCTGTTCAACACCACCATCGCCGGCATCGAGCAGGCCGACGCGATCCTGATCGTCGGTGCCAACCCGCGCTGGGAAGCGACGATGGTCAACGCCCGAATCCGCAAGCGCTGGTTGATGGGCGGGCTCTCGGTCGGCGTGATCGGGCCGAATGTCGACCTCGGTTATCGCACCGACCATCTCGGCGCCGGCCCGCAGACGCTGCAGGAGTTGGCCGCCGGCGACCACGCCTTCGCCAAGACCCTGGCCAAGGCCGAGCGGCCGATGCTGATCGTCGGCATGGGCGCGCTCGCCCGGCCCGACGGGGCGGCGGTCCTGGCCGCCGCGCGGTCCGCGGCCGAGACGTTCGGCTTGGTCAAGGAGGACTGGAACGGCTTCAACGTGCTGCACACCGCGGCGGCGCGGGTCGGCGGGCTGGAACTCGGCTTCGTCCCGGGCGAGGGCGGCCGCGGCACCGCCGGCATCCTGGACGGCGCGCGGAACGGCGAGGTGAAGCTGGTCTGGTTGCTCGGGGCCGACGAGATCGGTGCCGATCGGTTTGGCGATGCCTTCGTCGTCTATCAGGGCCATCACGGCGACCGCGGCGCCCACCGCGCCGACGTGATCCTGCCCGGCGCCGCCTATACCGAGAAGAACGGCACCTACGTCAACACCGAGGGCCGGCCGCAGCGTGGCAAGCAGGCGGTGTTCCCGCCGGGCGAGGCGCGGGAGGATTGGAAGATCCTGCGGGCCTTCAGCGACCGGGTCGGCCGGACGCTGCCCTATGACAGCCTCGAGCAGCTCCGCGGCCATATGGCACAGGTGGCGCCCCGGCTCGCCCGTATCGACGAGATCGAGCCGGCCGAATGGCAGGCCTTCGGCAAGGCCGGAAAGATGGATGCGGCGCCGTTCGCCTCGCCGGTCGAGGTCTTCTACATGACCGATCCGATCAGCCGCGCCTCGGCGACCATGGCGAAATGCATCTCGCAGATCGTCGGCGAGGGCGAGAAGAGGACCGGCACCGATGGATAGCCTGCAAGGGATGATCGACGCCTATCCGTGGATCGGCGACTATCTGCTGCCGACGCTGCTGCTGCTGGTGCAGATCGTGCTGATCGTCGTCATCCTCCTGCTCTCGGTCGCCTACACAACCTATGCCGAGCGCAAGGTGATGGCGGCGATGCAGCTCCGCCAGGGGCCGATCGCCGTCGGCCCGTTCGGCCTGCTGCAGCCGATCGCCGACGGGCTGAAGCTGCTGGGCAAGGAGACCATAATCCCGGCCGGCGCGAACCGTGTCGTCTTCGTCATCGCGCCGATGGTGACCTTCCTGCTCAGCCTCGTGGCCTGGGCGGTGATCCCGTTCGGCGACGGCATGGTGCTGGCCGATATCAATGTCGGCATCCTGTATCTGTTCGCGATCTCCTCGCTCGGCGTCTACGGCATTATCATGGCCGGCTGGGCATCGAATTCGAAATACGCCTTCCTCGGCGCGCTGCGGTCGGCGGCGCAGATGGTCTCCTACGAGGTTTCGATCGGCTTCGTGATGATCACCGTGCTGCTCTGCGCCGGGTCGCTGAACCTGTCGACGATCGTCGAATCGCAGTCCGGCGGCTTCTGGAAATGGTATTTCCTGCCGTTGCTGCCGATGTTCGTGATCTTTTTCATCTCCACGCTGGCGGAGACCAACCGGGCGCCCTTCGACCTGCCGGAAGGCGAATCGGAGCTGGTCGGCGGCTACAACGTCGAATACTCGGCGATGACCTTCGCGCTGTTCTTCCTCGGCGAATACGCCAACATGATTCTGATGAGCGGGATGACGACCATCCTGTTCCTCGGCGGTTGGCTGCCACCGGTGGATGTGGTGCCCTTCACCTGGGTGCCGGGGCCGGTCTGGTTCGCCGCGAAGATCGCCTTGTGCCTGTTCGTCTTCGTCTGGGTGCGCGCCACGGTGCCGCGCTATCGTTACGACCAGCTGATGCGGCTGGGGTGGAAGGTTTTCCTGCCGTTCTCGATTTTCTGGGTGATCGCGACGGCGGGCTACCTGGTCGCATTCGACCTCTTGCCGTGATCCGGACAGGCATTTAGGGACGAGGATTCGATACCGATGGCCTTCATCGACCGTACCGCCCGGAGCCTGCTGCTGCTCGAGGTCTTCTCGGGCCTGGCGCTGACCTTCAGCTATATGTTCAAGCGCAAGGGGACGCTCAACTAACCGTACGAGAAGGGGCCGCTGAGCCCGCGATTCCGCGGCGAGCACGCGCTGCGCCGGTATCCGAACGGCGAGGAGCGCTGCATCGCCTGCAAGCTGTGCGAGGCAATCTGCCCGGCCCAGGCGATCACCATCGAGGCCGAACCGCGCGACGACGGCAGCCGGCGGACGACCCGCTACGACATCGACATGACCAAATGCATCTATTGCGGCATGTGCCAGGAGGCCTGCCCGGTCGATGCCATCGTCGAGGGACCGAACTTCGAGTACGCGACCGAGACTAGGGAAGAACTCTTCTTCGACAAGGACCGGCTGCTGGCGAACGGTGACCGCTGGGAAGCGCAGATCGCCGCCAACATTGCAGCCGACGCACCGTATCGTTAAAAGGGCAGCCGCGCGGACCCGCGCCGGCCGTCAAGCACAGGAGGTTCCGTCGCCTTGACGCCGGATCGACCCATCCCGCCCTCCGGGAGCACCGTTTCATGATCGTCCAGGCTCTGGCGTTCTATCTCTTCGCCATCGTCGCCATCGCCGCCGCGGTGATGGTGATCTCGGCGCGCAACCCGGTGCACTCGGTGCTGTTCCTGATTCTGACCTTCTTCAACGGGGCCGGCCTCTTCGTGCTGATGGGCGCGGAGTTCCTGGCGATGATCCTGGTCGTCGTCTATGTCGGCGCGGTCGCCGTGCTGTTCCTGTTCGTCGTCATGATGCTCGACATCAATTTCGCCGAGTTGCGCGAGGGGACGCTGAGATACCTGCCGTTCGGCGCGCTGATCGGCATCATCCTGCTGGCCGAGCTGGTGTTGGTCTTCGGTGCCTGGACGGCGGCGCCCGAGGCGGCCACCTTCGCCGGCGATCCCGGCCGGATGCCGGCGGCGCCGACCAACACCGAGGCGCTCGGGCGGCAGCTCTACACCGACTACATCTACCTGTTCCAGGCGGCCGGCCTGGTGCTGTTGGTCGCCATGATCGGCTCGATCGTGCTGACCCTGCGCCAGCGCGAGGGCGTGCGCCGGCAGCGCATCGGCGATCAGGTCTCGCGCCGCCGCGACGAGGTGGTGGCGATACGCAAGGTCGAGAGCGGGGAGGGAATCTGAGAGATGGACATCGGTCTCGCCCACTATCTCGTCGTCGCGGCGATCCTGTTCACCCTCGGCATTTTCGGGATTTTCCTGAACCGGAAGAACGTGATCATCATCCTGATGTCGATCGAGTTGATGCTGCTGGCGGTGAACATCAACCTGGTCGCCTTTTCCACCAGCCTGGGCAATCTGGCCGGGCAGGTCTTCGCCCTGTTCGTGCTGACCGTGGCGGCCGCCGAAGCGGCAATCGGCCTCGCCATCCTGGTCGTCTATTTCCGCAACCGCGGTTCAATCGCGGTTGCCGACGTCAACCTGATGAAGGGCTGAGCCGCCGATGGAAGTCGCCGCCGTATTCCTGCCGCTGCTCGGCTTCCTGATCGCCGGCCTGTTCGGCCGCCTGATCGGCGATCGCGGGGCGATGGCGGTGACGGTGATCGCCATGGTGCTGGCCGCGGCGATCTCGATCGTGCTCTTCTTCGAGATCGCCCTGGGCGGCGACGCCCGGGTGCTGGCGCTGTTCACCTGGTTCCACAGCGGCGCCTTCCAGGTCGACTGGGCGCTGAAGCTGGATACGCTGACCGCGGTGATGCTGATCGTGGTGAACGGCGTCTCGGCGCTGGTCCACATCTATTCGATCGGCTACATGGCGCACGATCCGCACCGGGCGCGGTTCTTCGCCTATCTCAGCCTGTTCACCTTCATGATGCTGATGCTGGTGACGGCCGACAATCTGGTGCAGATGTATTTCGGCTGGGAGGGCGTCGGCCTCGCCTCCTACCTGCTGATCGGCTTCTGGTACCGGCGGCCGAGCGCCAACGCGGCGGCGATCAAGGCGTTCCTGGTCAACCGGATCGGCGATTTCGGCTTTGCGCTGGGGATATTCTCGGTCTTCGTCATCTTCGGCTCGTTGCAGTTCGACGCGATCTTCGCCGCGGCGCCGGGGTTGGCC
>JABDIP010000119.1 GCA_013003675.1 Inquilinus sp. | reverse complement strand
CTCCAGAATCGCCATGCCGACGGCGCTGGCCAGCCAATGGGTCGTCGAGACGACGCCGAAGGTGCCGGTGATCTCCGGCCGGGTGGTGAACATGGATCGGGCGTCCTCGCGCGCGTTGTTCTTCGCTGCCGCCCGTTCTATTGCGGATTGAGTGGAAAGTCATAGGACTTTCCCGGGCTGAGCAGGTGCGCCTTGCCGCGGACCCGCACCGGGGCCGGTTCGGCCCAGCCGGCGTCGACCGCGATCGAGAGCTGGTCTTGGGTCACGGTGATGTTCATCCAGTTGCGGTGATAGCGGATTTTCAGCGCCACCTGCCGCAACGCTTCGGGCAGCACCGGATTGAAATGCAGCGCGCCGCCGTGAATGGTCAGGCCGGTCAGGCAGCGCTGGACCAGATCGACGGTGCCGGCCATGGCGCCGAGGTGGATCCCCTCCGGCGTCGTACCGCCCTGGACGTCGGCGACGTCGCTGTCCAGCGCCTTGCGGAACACCTCCCATGAATCGATCGGCCGGGTTCTCGCCAGCACCCAGGAATGGACGATGTAGCTCAAGGTCGAGCCGTGGCAGGTGCGGGCGAGGTAATAGTCGAGATTGGCCTGCCAGCGCGCCTCGGAGAATTCGTAGCCGAGCCGGTCGAGGATGCCGGCCAGTTCCGGCAGCGAGAACAGGTAGAAGAGCATCAGCACGTCGGCCTGTTTCGACAGCTTGTAGCGGTTGGTGGTGTCGCCCTCGGCCTCGAGGATGCGGTCGAGCCGTTGGATGTCGCCGTATTTCTCCCGATAGGCATCCCAACGGAACTCCTCCAACCGCTCATAGCCCTCGAACTGGCTGATGATGCCGTCGTCGTGGAAGGGGACGAACATCTTGCGGCTCATCTCCTCCCATTGCTCGGTCTCCCGCTCGGAGATGTCGAGCTTTGCCATCAATTCGCGACGGTGCTGGTCGTCCAGCGCGTCGAGCGCGCCTAACGCCGTCGCCATCAGCCAGGCCGCCATCACGTTGGTGTAGGCGTTGTTGTCGATCCCCGCCTCTTCGGAGTCGGGATAGGCGTCGTGATACTCGTCCGGCCCCATCACCCGGCGGATCAGGTAGCGGTCGCGGCGGGCGTCGTGATCGGACAGGGCGGCGAACAGGCGGGCGATCTCGACGATCATCTCGGCGCCGTAGACTTCCAGGAAGCCGGTGTCGCCGGTCGCCTGGAAATAGTTCCAGGTATTGAAGGCAATCGCCAGATTGGCGTGCCGCTGCAGGGAGCTGTTGTCGGGCAGCCAGCGCCCGGAGCGCGGGTTGAGGTGGACGATCTGCGCCTCCTCGCGGCCGTCGCTGCCGCTCTGCCAGGGAAACATGGCGCCGGCGAACCCAGCTGCCCGCGCCAGTTCCCGTGCCTTCGGCAGGCGGTTGAAGCGATAGCGCAGCATGGCCCGGCCAAGGGCCGGCAGGCGCAGATTGACGAACGGCAGCACGAACAGCTCGTCCCAGAACACATGCCCGCGATAGGCCTCGCCGTGCCAGCCGCGGGCCGGAACGCCGATATCGAGGTCGATACTGTTCGGCGACAGAGTCTGCAGCAGATGGAAGATGTGCAGCCGCAGGATGCGCTGGACATGGCTGTCGCCGTCGGTGAGCTGGATGTCGCAGCGGGCCCACAGCCGGCGCCAGGCGCGCTGGTGGTCGCGGGCCAGGGTGGCGAAGCCGGCGGCGGCGGCGACCGCCTCGCGCGCCGCCAGCCCCGGTTCGGAGATCGCCGTGTCGCGCGAGGTATAGAGCGCGACGGTCTTCTCGACCGCAACCGGCTGCCCCTCGCGCGCGTCGACGCGGATGATCTGGTTGATCAGCCCATCGGCGGCCTCGGTTTCGGTATCGGCCGCGTCGGCCGGACCGCCGTCGGCCACCGTGGTGCGCGCCGCGAGGCCGATGCGCAGGCGCGACTGGACGGTCTCGACGACCAGGGCGAGCAGCCGCCGGCCGTCGGGGCCGGCGAAGTCCGTCGCCTCCAGTGGGCTCAGATGCGACGAATTCAGTTCCCGGTAGCGCTTGACGCCGGCGTTGATGACCCGGCCGTCGAGCCTCGAACCGATCTCCAGCGGACCCGACCAGTTCTCCGGCGTGAGGATCAGTTCCTGGGCGGCCAGATGCGGCGACGCCATGCTGACGATCCGCCGCAGCCTGAGTCCGGTGGTCCGGTCCTTGCGGTCGCGGACCTTCATCGCGATCGTCAGCACGCCCTCCCGGAGGTCGAGTTCCTGGCGGTAGTCGAGCAACTCCGCGGCGCGCAGATTGAACCAATCCTCGCGATCGGGTCGGAAGCTGAGGCCCAGCCAGTTGGGCAGGTTGACCAGATCCTCGTTCTCGATGCCGCGCCCGGCGATCGTCGTGGTCAGCCGGTTGTAGCCGCCGGCGAGATAGGTGCCGGGGTAGTGTACGTCGTCGGCATTGGCCCAGGGCAGCGCACCACGGGTGCAGAAATAGCCGTTGCCGAGTGCGCACAGGGCCTCGCGCAGCGCCTGCTGCTCCGACTCGAAACCGTCATAGGCGAGCGTCCAGTCCGACATCGCCCCTCCCGTCAGTTCTCTTTGTCCGAATAGAGATCGGCCAGCCGGCCGAGAAACGCCACGGCCTGGGCCGGGTCGTCGACCCGAAAGGCGGCGGCGGTGGTGCGGCCCGGCTCTTCCAGCGGATTGGCGACGACGATACCCAGGCCGCGCATCCGCAACGCGGACAAGGCGTCCTCGTCGGTGACGTCGTCGCCGAGGAAGACGGCGACGTGGTCGTCGTTGTCGAGGCCGAGGGCGTCGAGCAGCCACAGCACGGCCTTGCCCTTGTCCCAGTCGAGCTTCGGCTCGATCTCGACGACCTTCTTGCCGCGCATCCGCTTCAAGGTGGGCTCTTCTGCCAGCACCGTATCCAGCGCCGATCGGAAGGCCGCGAGGTCGCCCTCGACCACCTGCCGATAATGGGCGGCGATGGAGTATTTCTTGCGTTCCACCAGGGCGCCGCCGATGGCCCCCAGCAGTGCCCGCAGGCGGGCTTCGGCGCGATCGAGCGCCGGGCCGAACTCGCCGCCGACGCCGTGCTCCAGGTGCCGGCCGCCGGGTGCCCGAATATCGAAACCATGGCTGCCGGCGAAGACGAGGTTGTCGATGCCGACCAGACGTTCGACATCGGGGCGGTCGCGGCCGCTGATCACCGCCACCGGCACGCAGGACGCCAGGCGGGAGACGACGGAACGGGCTTCGTCGCTGAGGATCGCCAGATCCGGGCGCGCAACGATCGGTGTCAGCGTGCCGTCATAGTCGAGGAACACCGCCGGAATGCGGCCATCCAGCCGATCCGCGAAGCTGTCGAAGGTGTCGAGGGCGGAGGGTAGGTCGGCAACAAGCCGGGTCTCCGCTGGGTCGTTGTCAGCCAATCGAGACCTCCGCCAAATCGCCGACCACGATGTCCGCGCCCGCCTTGCTCAGCCGGTCGCGGCCGGCGCCGCGATCGACGCCGATCACCAGTCCGAAACCGCCGGCACGGCCGGCCGCCACGCCGGCAAGGGCATCCTCGACCACCGCCGCGCGCTCCGGCGGGACGCCGAGCGACCGCGCCGCGCAGAGGAAGGTGTCTGGGGCCGGCTTGCCGGGCAGATCATGTTCGGCGGCATAGAGGCCGTCCACGACAACGTCGAACAAATCCAGCAGCCCAGTCCGGCGCAGAACCAGTTGGCAGTTGCGCGAGGCGGAAACGACGGCAAGGCCGAGTCCGGCCGCGCGCATCGAGCGGATCAGCCGGACGCTGCCCTCGAAAACCTCTGCCCCATGGCTCTCCAACGCCTCGACGAACAGGATGTTCTTGCGGTTGCCGAGGCCGGCGACCGTCTCGGCCTCCGGCGGATCATCGGGCGTTCCGAGCGGCAACTCGATCCCGCGCGAGGCGAGGAAATCGCGCACTCCGTCATAGCGGGGCTTGCCGTCGACGTGCTCGGCATATTCACGGCCGGCGTCGAAGGGGCTGAACGGCGTGCCGTCGCGCGTGGCGCGCTGCCGCAGATAATCGTCGAACAGGCGTTTCCAGGCAGCGGCGTGGACCCGCGCGGTGCGGGTAATGACGCCGTCGAGGTCGAGGATCAGCGCGTCGATCTCGATGCCAGCCAGGCGCGTTGCCCTGCGCTGCGCCCGCATCCTTCGCCCTCCCGGTTCGCCGTATCGGCGCGACGCCCGCCGCCGCCATGCGATCAACCTTAGGGCCTGCCGGATTCCCGCCCTTGATCTGGATCACCGGTGCCGGTCCGGGCGGCCGCAGGCTGTCTTATTCGACGATCAGCCGGTAGTCGGGCGTGGTGTTGAGCGGGCAGGAGTAGAGGTACTCGCCGGGCTCGAGATCGACCACGTAGTCCTTGACCGTGCCGACCGTCAGCCCGCCGCCGGACACGCTGGTTTTGGTCGCGTGATGGATCGGGTTGCGCCAGTCGTAATCCTTTTCCCGCACCCAGAATCCAAGCTCGTAGGGCACGTCCTTGTTGGCGACGCGGAAGGTATAGCGGCCGGGCGACAGCCGCAGCACCTCGGCGGTCGCGACCCGCTGGGCACCGCTCTCGGCATTGATCCGGTCGCAATCGGCCTTGCGCGTCGTCACGAAACCATGATCGACGCCGTCCTCGGATTCGATGAACTGGCAGGCGACCTGGGTCAGCTCGACGACGTGGCCCTGCTGGGCGCCGGCGCCCGGGGCGAGGGCGAGGACGGCGAGGGCCGAGGCGGCCAGGGTGAGCGCGCGGCGGCCAATCTGCAGTCGGGACAACATGCCACTCTCCTTACGGTCACGGGCGCCGTTGCCGGCGTCGGGAATGCGGCGAATTTCCACCGGACCGGTCCTCAAAGGCAAATCACCGTCTCGTTAGGCGCCCGTGACGCCCGTCCGCTCGCCCGCCGTCACTTTCGCGTGCGCCGGCCTTGTCGACAGGCGGCGGCATGCCAAACTGCCGGGCACGTTCCCGGATGGATTGCGAGGTGCCCGCGTGGCGACCCTGGCCGACAGCATCGGCGGCAAGACCGACCCGCTACGGCCGAATACCGTTGTCG
>JABDIP010000116.1 GCA_013003675.1 Inquilinus sp. | reverse complement strand
CTTCCTCATGGTGCTGAACGGCGATCAGGCCAAGGCGGCGATCCTGGCGCAGGACGGGGTGGCGGCCGGCATGGCGCGGGGCGGTACGGTAATCGTCTCCGCCACCATCAAGCCGGCCGAAGTGCGGGAGATCGCGGCTGCGCTTGTCCCGCGCGGCCTTTCAGTTATCGACACACCGGTCAGCGGCGGCCGCGCCGGGGCGGAGGCCGGCACGCTGACCATGATGGCGGCCGCGCCGGTGGCAGTGCTGGAGGCGCAGATGGACGTGCTCAAAGCCGTGGGCGAGAACATCCATCATGTCGGCGAGGACGTCGGCATGGGCCAGACCGTCAAGGGCGCGCTGCAGGCGGTGATGGGCGCCACGATGGCCAGCATCTACGAGGCCATGGTGCTCGGCGCCAAGGCCGGCATCCCGGCCGAAACCCTGGTCCGCGTCTTCACCACCAGCAGCGCCGGCTCCAATCTGATGCGCGGCAACATGACCGCGGTCGCGGCACGCAAATTCACCGACACCGGCAGCGGCATCTGGACCATGTACAAGGATCTCGGCATCACCATGGCCATGGCTCGCGAACACGGCGTGCCGATGTTCACCACCGCCGCCGCCCTCGAACTCTTCCAGGCCGGCCTCGCCAGCTTCCCGAACGAGGACAACCAGGCGGTGACCAAGGTGATCGAACGAGCGGCGGGGCTGTCGGCCGAATGACGAGACACGCCGCGGTGCCACGGCGTGTCTCCGTCTCGGGCAGACCACGAGGAACAACCGGGCGCCGCCTCGAACTCGGCGAGACCGGCCAGCGGTTCGAGCCGGCGGATTGCACCGGACTCCCTTTGCTGCGATACGGACGCGGCGCAGCATGCGCCTGTCCTGCCAACAAGGCGAGAAATGATCCGCCCGTTCCGAGATTCCGACCTGTCCTGGGCGTTGGGCCTGAATGCCGAATTGGAGGCGGAACTCTCGCCACTGAGCGGCGAGCGCCTTCTGGTGCTGGTGGAGCGGGCTTTCCTTGCCCGCGTGATCGGCCCGGACCGCGCCCTGTTGATCGCCTTCGACCAGGACGCCGACTACGACAGTCCGAACTTCCTGTGGTTCCGGGCCCGCTATCCGCGCTTCGTCTATGTCGACCGGATTGCCGTCGCGGCGCCGGCACGGGGCAGCGGGCTCGCGCGCACCCTCTATCAGGACCTGTTCCGGGCCGCTGGCGATGCCGGCCACGGCGAAATCGTCTGCGAGGTCAACATCGACCCGCCCAACCCGGCCTCCGACGCCTTCCACGCCAGCCTCGGCTTCGCCGAGGTCGGCCGGGCCGAACTCGGTAATAACAAGCAGGTGCGGTATTTGCGGGCCGCTGTTTGAGGACTGAATTCGAGTCTGGAATCAACCGGCCTTCCCGGCGAACAGCGCCGCCAGATAGTCGACCATCTCCGGCACCATGCGAGCGCCCCAGCCATTGGCCTTGGCGATGGCGAGCTGCTGCTTGGTCGCCGGCGCGATGAAGCTGGGCGCGCCAAGCGCGTCGGCCATGGCGGTGTAGTAGCCGACATCCTTGCGGCCATTGGCGATGGAGAAGGCCAGCATGTCCGGCTTGCCGTCGATGGCGTTGGCCTTGATGAAATCCATCATGCCCGAGCGCAGCGGCCCGGCCGCCATCACGTCGTACAGCGTCTCGCGCTTCAGCCCGGCCAGATCGGCCATGGCGAAGGCCTCCGACATGGCGCAGGCCGTCGTCATGGCGAAGAAGTTGTTGATCAGTTTCAGCGTGTGGCCGGCGCCGAGCGGCCCGACATGGAAGACGTTCTCGCCGAGTTCCTTCAGCACCGGCCCGGCCTTCCGGAAGGTTGCCTCGGTGCCGGCCGCCATGATGTTCAGCTTGCCCTCCCGCGCGTGCGCCGGCGTGCGGCCGAGCGGGGCGTCCAGCATCGCCGCCCCCTTGTCGGCCAGCGCCGCGCCGATGCGCTTGGTGGAGTCCGGCATCGAGGTGCCGAAATCGACCACCAGGGCGCCGGACGGGATCGCCGCGATCACGCCCTCGGCGCCGAACGTCGCCGCCTCGACCGCGTCGGAGGTGTCGACGCACAGCATGACGATATCGGACCCGGCGGCCAGCGCCGCATAGCTCTTCGCCTCGGCCGCGCCGCGAGCCACCGCCGCCTCGATCGGCGCCCGGTTGCGGTGGGCGATCACGGTCAGCGGATAGCCCTGGCCCTGCAGCCGCTCGACCATCGCCGACCCCATCAGCCCCAGGCCGATGAACCCGATCTTCGGTTTTCCCGTCATCCGATTCGCTCCCCAACTGGTTGATTCTCGGGCCCGCCGCCCAGGCGGACCGTCTTGTGCGTGCTCGCCGACTCGATCACCGCCCGCGTGGCGACCAGCGTCGCCAGCCCGTCCTCGCCGCCGACCAGCGGCAACGCCTCGCCGCGGGCGACGGCGATGAAGTGGCGAAGCTGCGCCGGCAGCGGGTCGGTCCGCCGAGACGGCACTGTCTCGCATTCGAGCGGCGTCGACCAGTCCGCACCCGCATGGTCCGCGCGCCACAGCCGCATCGACGGCAGTTCCAGCGACGCCTGCGTCCCCATCAGGCGATAGGGCGCCTGCCCGCCGGCGGCGATGCCGGGATTCTCGCCGCTGGCGGCTTCCCAGGACCAGGGCGACAGGGCGGAGTCGGTCAGCGTGATGGTGCCCAGGGCGCCATCGGCGAAACGCAGCAGCACGGCGGCACTGTCCTCGACTTCGCCGCCGCGCAGGGCCGAGCCGGTCTCCGCCGTGACGCCGACGATCTCGCCACACAGATGGCGCAGCAAGTCGATGTCGTGGATCAGGTTGATCATCACCGGCCCGCCGGCGGCGGACATGCGCCATGCCTGCGCGAAATACTCATCGGGCTTGCGCGCCGCCCATTGCACCGACACCGCCGCCAGCCGGCCCAGCCCGCCCTCGGCGATCAGCCGCCGGGCCACGGCGACGCAGTCATGATGGCGCCGGTGATGGCCGACCAGCAGCGGCGCGCCGCGTTCCTTCGCCGCCGCGACAATCTCGGCACCGGCCTCGGGGGTGTCGGCGATCGGCTTCTCCACCAGCACCGCCCAACCGCGCCGCAGGCAGTCCATGGCGCCCTCCCGGTGTGCCGCGTTCGGCGTGGCGACGATGGCGGCGTCGACCGGCCCGGCGGCGGCCAGGGCATCGATGTCCCGACGCACCGTAACGCCGGTCTCCCCGACTGCGGCCGCCACCCGTTGATCCGGCTCCACCACGCCGGCCAGGGCCGCACCCGGCTCATCCCGGACGCAGTCGATATGCCGGCGGCCTATCAGCCCGGCGCCGATGACGGCGATGCGTAGCGGCGCCTTGGCCAATCTGTCCCTCCCAGATTCTAAACGCCCGAATACACAGGATATCCGGAAACTCGGCCGACGATAGGGCGGACGAGGCGCATCGCGCCTTCCAACCGCCGGTAGCCCCGCCCGGGATCGGCGACCGCTGGGGCGCACCGGCCTCCAATGGTGGCCTGCTCAGTCCTGATGTATAGACTTGCCAGGGATGAAATCGTGAGGGGAGGCATCATGGATTGGCCGCCGCGAGGGGCGCACAGCGCGCCGGGCCTGGGTGCCGAGCGGACGTCGCGGACCTCCGCGCTCGGCATCATCGGTATCGCCAACCTCGTCACGCTGTTCTTCGCGTGGAGCCGGATCAGCGGGGTCGACGGCAGGTCCTATGATCGGTCCGCGGGCCCGAACTTCAGTCCTGATGCGACGTTCCACGGCTTGCTGGCCCTGTCCGTCGTCTTTTCGGTGGCCAGCTTTTTCCTGGCGCGGTACCCGGACAAGATCAACCGCATCGGAGCGCGGATTTGCGCCTGCGCCCTGCCGCTCGCCGTAGCCGCCATGATCCTCAACAGGGTTCTCTGAGGGTGGCGGCCGAACCTTTTCCCGGATCGCTTCGCCGGCCCCGATAGACTTACGTTAACCGCCGGCCATGCCGGCCGATCGTGCGGTCGAATCAGCGGGGCGCGGTCGCCCAACGCCTGCCGGCAGACAAAAATCCAGAGTCGGCCTCCTTTGTTTTTTCGTCAATCCTGGCGTGTAGAGTCGACCAAGATTGAACCGCGAAAAGGGGGCAGCATGGCTTGGCCGAAACAGGGGTCGTTTGGTTTCAAGGGCTTGGGCGTGGATCGGACCACCCGGCATACCGTCCTGTTCATCGTCGGTATCGCCAACATCGCCACGCTGATCTTTGCATTGGAGAGGGTGGTCGAGGAAGTTGATGGCGCTTATGTCACGATTGCGCCGGACATGGCGTTCTACGGCTTGCTCGCACTGTCCGTCATTCTCTCCGTCGTCAGCTATTTTCTGCCGCAGTACCAGGACAAAGAAACCCGTTTTGGCGCGCGCGCCATGGCCTGCGGCCTGCCGATCGCCGTGGTCGCAATAATGCTCAACAAAGTTCTCTGAAGGCACCACCAAGATCGAGATCGGCCCCGACTTTCGCAGACCGCTCAGGTCAGCCGTCGGCCATGGGCCCCGATCATGCGATCGATCTCGGTCAGGGCGTAGGTGCCCAATGCCTGCTGGCGGGCAATGCTTTCCGGACGTGTCTCCTCCAGATCGCCGATCACCAGGATGTTCTCGTCGTTCAGCAGGTTCGCCGGTTCGGTATAGTTGAAGCTGCCGACCACCAGCACCTGGCCGTCGATCACCATCAGCTTGTGGTGCAGCTTGTTCAGCCCGGCCCCGCGCGAGGCGAGGTAGAACTCCACGCCGGCGGCGGCCAGCGGTCGCGAAGCGGCCCAGGCCTGGTTGCCCTGGCGCGCATCGGCGATGCCGCGCACCGCTATTCCCCCACGGGCCAGCGCGATCATGGCGTCGTCGACGCCGGAGGATTGGGCGAAGGTGAAGATGGCGAAGTCCACCCGCGTCCGCGCCTTCAGCATCTGCTTCATGATTTCCATCTCCGGCTGGTGGTCCGGGGCGAAGATCGGCTTCAATTTGACGCCGGCGACCCTCGGCTCGCGCGGCTTCCTTTCGTGGCGCTCGCGTTTGGTGCCGAAGGTTCCGGACCAGATCTCGGCGAACTCGTCGGCGTATTCGCCGGCGACGCTCTTGCCGTCGATGACAACCAGATGGTTCAGGTTGGAATCGGTACCGGTCGGCGTGAAATTGGTCGATCCGGTCAACAGCGCCGCCCTCGTCCCGGCGATGTCGCGGACGATGAATTTCTGGTGGAAGATAGCCGGGTTGTAGTCGGTGCGAACGTCGATCTTGGCACGCAGCAACGCGTTGAACAGGAAGCGGTTGGGTTCGTGCCGGCCGGCCGGGGTGAATGGGTCGTCGAGCGGCTGGTGGGCGATCAGATAGTCGCCCTCCAGCACCATGCGCACCCGCACCCCGCGCTGGCGGGCGCCGATGATGGCCTCGGCAATCGGCTCCGATTCCAGCTCCTGGACGGCGATATCCAAGGTCGACCGGGCGCCGTCGACGAAATCGATGACGACCCGCTCCAGATCGTCGGGGCCGCCCAGGTGATGCGGGCCCATATAAAGGCTAATGCTGCCGATTGTCGCGGGCATGTTTGCGCCTTGCTCCCCTCCGGTGTCACCGTCGATCGCTTGTCGGGCGACAATGTTTCGGTTGCCCGGCCAGTGTGCCGCGCTACAACCGGGACGCAAGAAAAACATCGTCGATACCCGCGAGAAAACCCATGCTGCTTTCCTCCCTCGAGCCGATCACCCTTGCCGATCGTATCGTCCGACTCGAGCCGCTGGCCGAGTTCCATCGCGCCGGCTTGCGCGAGGCCGCCGTCGACCCGGCGCTGTGGGCCCACATGTTCATCGACGCCAGCACCGCCGGTGGTTTCGCCGGCTGGTTCGCCGAGGCGATGAAGGTCCAGGGCGACGGCTCGGCGCTGGTCTTCGCGGTGTGCCGGCCGGAGGATGGACTGCCGCTCGGCTCGACCCGTTACATGAACATCTCCCGCCGCGACGGCCGGCTGGAAATCGGCAGCACCTGGTACGCGGCGGCGGCCCAGGGCGGCGCCATCAACCCGGCCTGCAAGCGGCTGCTGCTTGCCCACGCCTTCGAGGCGCTCGGCGCCGAGCGGGTCGAATTCAAGACCGATGCCCGCAACGCCCGCAGCCGGGCAGCGATCGCCAAGCTGGGCGCGGTCGAGGAGGGCACCCTGCGCCGCCACATGTTGGTCCAGCACGGCCATCTGCGCGACACCGTCTATTTCAGCGTCCTGAAGGACGAATGGCCGGCCGTCCGCGCCCGGCTCGACGCCAGGCTGGCGGCGATGTGACACCGCCACCGGTCAAAGGCGCGTGAGCGGCGGACAGCGGGCTGGCCGCCGCCGTTCACGCCGCCTAGGCTGAACGACGACCGGCCCGAACCAAGGCCGGCGGATTTGCGGGAGGAATACCATGGCGACTGTGTCTTCGAGCATCACCCTCGACAGCGACCCCGACCAGGTCTGGGCCGTCATCAGCGATGTCGGTCGGATCGCCGGCTGGCTGCCGGCCCTGACGGAGAGTTGGCTGGAAGGGGACGACAACGCGACGCGTATCTGCATGCTGCCGGATGGCGGGCGTATCGTCGAACGAATCGAGTCGGCCGATCCCCAGGCCCGCACCTATAC
>JABDIP010000345.1 GCA_013003675.1 Inquilinus sp. | reverse complement strand
GAATGGTCCCGTCATGTCGACTATCGCCCCAGTTTGAGCAACGGAATCCGCCTGGCGTCGGCTCACGCCATCGGGTGGCGGAAGCCGGCGGAATAGCGGCCGGTCGTGTGGTGCTCGAGCTGGCGCTCGATGTCGCCGAGCAGGCTGGAGGCGCCGAAGCGGAACAGGGTCGGCTCCAGCCACGGCCGGCCCAGCTCCTCCTTCATCAGGAACAGATAGGCCAGCGCGTCCTTGGCGGCGGAGATGCCGCCGGCCGGCTTGAAGCCGACATCGTGGCCGGTGCGCTCGCGATAGGCGCGGATCGCCCGCACCATGGTCAGGCTGACCGGCAGGGTGGCGTTGACCGGCTCCTTGCCGGTCGAAGTCTTGATGAAGTCCGCGCCGGCCATCATGCAGACCATCGAGGCGCGGGCGACGTTGCGCAGGGTGGCCAGTTCGCCGGTGGCGATGATCGTCTTCATATGCGCCGGACCGCAGGCCTGGCGGAAGGCGCGGACCTCGTCGTAGAGCGCCGGCCAGTCGCCGGTCAGCACATGGGCGCGGGTGACGACGATGTCGATCTCCGCCGCCCCGGCGGCGACCGACGCCTCGATCTCGCGCAGCCGCGTCTCGAACGGCGACAGCCCGGCCGGGAAGCCGGTTGAGACGGCGGCGACCGGTATGCCGCTGCCGTCGAGCGCCGCGACCGCGGTCTCGATCATGGTGTGATAGACGCAGACCGCGCCGACGGTCAGGCCCAGATCGGCCGCCCCCAGCGCCGCCAGCAGGTCGCTCCGCACCGGATGGCGGGCCTTGGCGCACAGCCGCCTTACCCGGCCCGGCGTGTCGTCGCCTGCCAGCGTGGTCAGGTCGATGCAGGATATCGCCTTCAGCAGCCATGCCGCCTGCCATTGCTTCTTCACGCTGCGGCGGGTGGTCAGCGTCGCGGTGCGGCGCTCGGTGGCGCTCAGGTTGACGCGGATGTCCTCAACCCAGTCGAGCTCCAGCGCGGTGCCCGGGTTGCGGTGCTCGCCCCCGGCGGCGGCGGGGCCGACGCCGGGCATCGGGTGCACGTTCTTGGGCGCGTCGGCCAAGCCGGCCGGACCGGCGCGCTCGCGGCCATTCATCGTCGCCTCCAGGGCTGGGACCGGGATCGTCTCGCTTCAGTTTGCCCCAAGACCGGCCAAGATGCGAGAGCCGCACACCCCTGGGCGGCGGCGGCGGGGTCCGGCATAATGGCACTGCCGCTCCCCGATCACGGACACAGCCCATGGCCCGCCATCGCCCGCATCTGCACAGCCAACTTGTCGCAGCGGCCGCGAAGACCGAACAGGGCATTGTCGATACCCGCGTCGGCCGCGTGCTCGCTCTGCTCGGCGACACCACGCTGGTGGCGAAGGCGGCCGAGCAGACCAGCCCGAACGGACCGCTGGCGATCGAAAGCCCCGACGCGGCGGTGGTCTGGGACGATCCCCAGGTCCAGGAGCGCATCGCCGCCCTCGCTGCCGACGGCATCACCGTCGAGCGGCGCGAGGTCGAGATCGACCGAGGCGGCATGATCTTCCGAAAATGGGTGCTGACGGTGGCGTTCTAGAAAACCTCCGTTCCTACGGCTCCGGCCGCCGCCTCGAATGCCCCCCCAACTGCCGGTTGAATCACGCCCTCGCGCCGGAACTGCCGTCCGCTCGCCGTTTGCGAGTATTTGTTCAAAGTTTTATCGAAAATTAGGATTGAATTAACGGACCTGGCCTAAAACCGGCAGGGTAGGCCCGAAAGTCGCGGATCGCGACGGCCGGTCGCGTGCCCCTGCCTGGGGGAGGCAGTGGCAATCGTCCGGCTTGTCCCGTCGGCGCAGGGCCCGCCCGGCGGTTGCCGCCGACCTCGTTGCCTCGAGTGGCGTTTGGTCGACAAGCCGCAAAACGCAGCATGGGGGACGAGCGCAATGCTTTCCGACTATTTCCTGACCGAGCAGCACGCGTTATCGACGCATATCGACTACGACTACAACGCCTGGATGATCGTGCTGTCCTATGCCGTCATCACGGTCGCCGCCTACACCGCCTTTGGGCTGGTCGAGCGGATGATCGCCGCGCCGAGCAAGGGCGCGCGGACCAAGTGGCTGATCACCGGCGCCGTATCGATGGGGCTGGGCATCTGGACCATGCACTTCGTCGCCATGCTGGCGGTCCAGATGGGCCACAACATGGTCATGCGCTACGACATCGCCCTGACCGCCCTGTCGGCGGTCTTCGCCATGTTCGCGGCCGGGTTCGCCTTCGACTTCGTCAGCCGCAAGTCGCGCAAGCCGATCCGCCTGCTGTTCGGCGGCGTCGTGCTCGGCGCCGGCATCGGCCTGATGCACTACACCGGCATGCTGGCGATGCGCATGGACGCGCTGATCCGCTATGACTTGATGTGGTTCGGCGCCTCCATCGTGGTCGCCGTGGTGCTCGCCACCCTGGCGCTGCGGATGATGTTCTTCACCGTCGAGGCGCGCGAGTACGACAAGGCGGATCATCGCACCTGGACGGCCGCGGTGATGGGGCTGGCGGTCAGCCTGATGCACTACACCGGCATGGCTGCCACCAGCTTCCTGCGGACCGGCGAGGCGGCGCGTCCGGTCACCGAAGGGCTCGCCCTCGACTCGCTGATCGGCGCGGTGGCGCTGGGCGGGGTCACCTTCGTGGTGCTCGCCATGGCCTGGTGGAGCGCCAGCGCCGAGGCGCGCAGGGTCGCCGACGGCCGCGCCTGAACGCGGCAATAGTCTAGTTATCGGGGCGGGGGCCGGTCGGTCCCCGCCCTTTTTTCATGCCCGATTCCGGCCGATGCGGGGTGGCTCGCGCCGTCGCCATGCTTTAGTAAATCGGCTGGCGCGGGGTGGCCGGGCGCTGCCGCTCCGCCCGACACTGTTCGGGACCGTCTGCCGATGCTTCATCCGTCCTGCCGCTGCTTGCCGTCTCTTCTCGCCGGCCTGCTGCTGGTCCTCGCGGTTGCCGCCGGCGCGCCCACCATGGCGCAGGAGGGCGCCGCCCCGCCGGCCGAAACCTCCGCCGAGCAGATGGACGATCTCATCCGCACCCTGGAGGACGACGCCGAGCGCGCCCGGCTGATCGAGCAGCTCCGCCTGCTGGCCGGCGCCCGCGCGGCGGCGGACGACACCCCGGCGCGGTATTGGGATTCCCTGGGGGCGACGGTGCTGGCCTATCTGTCGGCGCAGTCGGCGGCGATCGGCGAACAGGCCAACGAGGTTGCCGCCGCCGTGGCCGAACTGCCCAGCCTGCTCGCCTGGATCGGCGACGAGCTGGACTCGCCGGCCGCGCAGGCTCGTTGGCGCGACGTCCTGACCAATCTGGCGATCATCGTCGGCTCCAGCCTTGCCGGATTGTGGCTCGTCGCGCTGCCGCTGCGGCGCCGGCGCAAGGCGCTGGAACGGCGCGCCACCGAGACGGCGCTGGGCCGGGTCCTGGTCAATCTGGCGGCGGTGACGATCACCCTGGTGCCGCTTGTCGTCTTCGCCCTCGTCGCCTATGTCGCGCTGACCCTGATCGACCCCCGCCAGACCACGCGGATCGTCGTCCTCGCCTTCGTCAACGGCATCCTGGTCCGCGGCATTATCGTCGCCGCCGCCCGGGTGGTGCTCAGCCCGACCGCCGGATCGCGGCGCCTGCTGGCGCTCGGCGACGAGACCGCCGCCTATCTCTATGTCTGGTCGCGCCGGCTGGCGACGATCGGGGTATTCGGCTGGGTGGTGGCCGAGACCGGTCTGGTCCTCGGCATGACCGACGGCGCCCGCGACGCCCTGCTCGACCTTGTCGGCCTGCTGATCGCCGGCATGCTGATGGTGCTGGTGGCGCAGAACCGGCGCACCCTCGCCGATGCATTGCAGCGGCCGCGCCACGGCCGTCCGGTCGGCGTGCTGCGCCGGCGTTTCGCCGAAATCTGGCACGTGCTGGCGTTTGCCTACATCGTCGTCGTCTACGGCATCTGGCTGCTCGATATCGACGGCGGCGCCGCCTTCGCGCTGCGGGCGACCGTGCTCTCCGCCCTGGTCCTGCTGGCGGTGCTGGCGCTGTTCGCCGGCATGGACCGGATGATGACCGGCGGCCTCGCCTTCGGCGACGACCTCAAGGCACAGTTCCCCGGGCTCGAGGCCCGTGCCAACCGCTACCTGCCGTTGCTCGTGCGGGCGGTCAAGGCGGTGGTCGTGGTGGTGGCCGGGCTGGCGGTGCTGGAGGCCTGGGACCTCGGCGGTTTCGCCTTCCTGTCCTCCGATGCCGGGCGCGGCGTCGCCGGGCGCGTGACCTCGATCGCCGTCGCCCTGCTGCTGGCGGTGGTGGTTTGGGAGGCGATCAGCGGCTTCGTCGAACGGCGGCTGTCCGGCGTCGACGAGGACGGCAACCCGATCGCCCAGAGCAGCCGGGCCCGCACCCTGCTGCCGCTGCTCCGCAAGGCGGCGTTCGTCGTGCTGATGACCTTCATCGCGCTGATCGTGCTGTCCGAGATCGGCGTCAACATTGCCCCGCTGCTGGCCGGCGCCGGCATCGTCGGCCTCGCCGTCGGTTTCGGCGCGCAGACCCTGGTGAAGGACATCATCACCGGGCTGTTCATCCTGATCGAGGACACCATCGCCGTCGGCGACGTGGTTGAGGTCGGCGGCCATTCCGGCCTCGTCGAGGCCCTGTCGCTGCGCACCATCAGCCTGCGCGACCTGTCCGGCTCGGTCCACACCGTGCCGTTCAGCGAGGTCACCACGGTGCTCAACCGGACCAAGGATTTCTCCTTCTACGTGATGGACATCGGCGTTGCGTATCGAGAGGACGCCGACCAGGTGATAGAGGTGCTGAAGCAGCTCGGCGCCGAGATCCTGGAAGACCCGGCCTATGCCCAGCAGATCCTCGAGCCGATCGAGATTCTCGGCGTCGACGCCTTCGCCGACAGCGCGGTCATCATCAAGGCGCGGATCAAGACCAAGCCGATCAAGCAATGGTTCGTCGGCCGCGAATTCAACCGCCGCATGAAGCGCCGCTTCGACGAACTCGGCATCGAGATCCCGTTCCCGCACATGACGCTGTATTTCGGCGAGGATAAGAAGGGCGAGGCGCCGCCGGCCCATCTCCGCTTCGATGCAGACGCCGCCGCCCTGCTGGCGCCCAAGAGCAAGGCCGCGAGGCCGGCGAAAGCGGCCTCGGGCGATTAGAACCGGATGGCATCAGGCCGCCGCGACTTCGCTCCCTCTTCGGACCCCGCGGTGTTCACACATCTCGCCGGTGATGCTTCTGCGCCGCCCTTTCACCGTCATTGCGAGGAGCGCAGCGACGCGGCAATCCAGGGCGACCAGGGCCGGCGGTCGGACGTGCTTCGCATCTGGCCAGGCAACAACGGCGGGTCGGGGTAAGTCCGTCAACGGTCCTCCAGGATCGCGAGCGCGACGAGCATCAGCACGATCGCCGGCCCGGTCTTGACCAGGGCGCCGAGCGGCTCGATCCACAGATCGGGGGCGATCAGCGCCGCGCCGGCCATGTAGAAGAGGGAAACGGCGATCCCCGCCAGCAGACCGGCCCGGCAGGTGCGCCGGAAGGCGATCGCAAGGCCGACGCCGATATCGGTGAGGCTGCTGACGATCGTGACGGCTTGGGCCAGGCGCAGCGGAAAGCCATGGGTCGTCAGGATCGCGGTCGCGACGTCGAAGGCCGCCGCCAGCACGATCAATCCGGATAGCGACCAGAACGCGACCAGCACGCCGACCACCAACGGCTTGTGGAGATAAAGCCGGGCGAACCATTTCTCCTGCACCGTCGCCGGCAGACGGTCCAGTGCCGAGTCGAGCCCGATTGGCTCGATGCCGGTCGCCGCGATCCAGGGTTCGGGGTCGCCCTCGACGCCGCGCCGCATCTCACGGAGCGCCGTGCTGCGGATCGGCGGCGCCCAGCCGAGACGGGCCGCCAGGTCTCCCGCCTTGGCGCCTGCGCCCATCAGCCAGGCGGGCAGGGGCAGCCGTTTCCCGGGGCCACCCAGGCATTGCCGAAACGCATCCAGCACGTCGCCGACCGTCGATGGACGCCGGTCCATAACGTCCCAGACGGTGTTCCAGTCCCGCTCGCCGTCGCGCCAGCGATTGGCGACGACGGCGATGGTGCGCGCGATGTCGGCCACATCGGTCACCGCAAAGGGCGCACCGGTGTCGCGCGCCGGCAGCTCGATCGGCAGCGCCGCCATCGCGCGGATGAGGGCGCCGCCGCCATAGGCCGCGGGCGCCAGCACGAAACCCGGCCGCAGGATGACAAAGGGAACCGGGCCGGCGGCGATCAGGCGCTCGGCGTCCCGTTTCGTTCGGCTGAAGGACGTCCGGTCCGCATCCTCGCGGCCGGGGATCGAGACATGCAACAGCAGGGCCGCTCGGCCCTGGCGATCGAGCGCCTCGACGAGGCGGGCGACGAAGCCGCGATGCACCTCGTCGGTGCCTCCGCGCCCGCCGTCCTGGAGCACGCCGATGCAGTTGACGACGATCTCCGCTCTTTGCTCGGACAGGAGTTGCGCCAGCGCGCCGGTCTCGAAACCGACGATCGGGCATTCGACGGCGGCTTCGCCGAACCGGGCCTTCTGCGTCGCGGTGAACCGGCGGGCGACCGGGACGATGGGGAAGCCGTCGCGCCGGAGCCGGGATGCGACGGCCTCGCCGATCAGGCCCGAGGCGCCGAGCACCGCGATGGTCGGAAGCGCCCCGGTCATGCCCCGCCCAGGGACGGCTTGGCCACCATCAGCCAGACGATCAGCATCACCGACCCGAAGCCGGGGAAGCCGAAGGCGAACCACAGGCGGAAGAGCCGGTGGTACCTCTCCGGCAAGGTGTCGCCGACGGCGGCCGCTTGCGACGCCAGGTCGCGCATCCGCATCTGCATCCACACGACGGGGAGCCAGAATCCTCCGGCGACCAGATAGAGGCCGAGCGATGCGGCGATCCAGCGTTCGGAGAGCGCGATGCCCGTCTCGCGCAGCAGCAGGTATCCGGTCACCGGTTGGGCGACGACCGCGGTGGCGGTGAACACCGCATCCGCCAGCACGACGACGGACGCCGTGCGCGCCACGAAGGCGGCGTCGCGGCTCAGATGTGCCATCAGCATGAAGAAGGCGATCCCCATTCCGGTGCCGAGGATCACCATCGCGCCGACGACGTGCGCGAATTTCAGGAGCATGTATGTCACTGAAAACACGGCGCCATTGAAAGGAACCGATGCTGTACTCGCATCTCCTGAAGTCGGCGTAAAGAAGGGAGTTCGGACCCTCGTATCGTCCCGACGCGCTGGCCGGGACGGCGCGCAAGGCCGGCGGCGCTCCGGGCCACGGCTTGGGGCGGGGCACTCCCGCGCTCGCTGGCTGCGGATCGGGGAATCGGCTACACCGGCCGGCATGAATGGAAAACCCATGGCCCCGCCGCCCGGCGACATGGCCTTCTTCGGAGTGAGCACCGGCGGCTCGCTGATCAACCCGCTGTTCCCGGTCTGGGCCGATTTGCTCGGCCGCGGCGCGGCGCGGCGGGTCGGCATCGACCGGCCGGTCGA
>JABDIP010000087.1 GCA_013003675.1 Inquilinus sp. | reverse complement strand
AGATCGCGCCGTCCGACGCCTCGGTGCTGATCACCGGCGAGAGCGGCACCGGCAAGGAGCTGATGGCCCGGCACATCCACGCCAAGAGCCGGCGGGCGAAGGCCGGCTTCATCTCGGTGAATTGCGCGGCGATCCCGGAGAACCTGCTGGAATCCGAGCTGTTCGGCCATGAGAAGGGCGCCTTCACCGGTGCCGTGGCGCGCCGGATCGGCCGGTTCGAGGAAGCCAATGGCGGCACCTTGCTGCTCGCCGAGATCAGCGAGATGCACCCGCGGCTGCAGGCCAAGCTGCTGCGCGCGATCCAGGAGCGCGAGATCGACCGGGTCGGTGGGTCGCGGCCGATCAAGGTCGATATCCGCCTGCTCGCCACCTCAAACCGCAATTTGGAAGAGGAGGTCGATGCCGGCAATTTCCGCGAGGATCTGTTCTTCCGGCTGAACGTGGTCAACATCCGGCTGCCGGCCCTGCGCGACCGGCCGGCGGACATCGAGCCGCTGGCCGTCCATTTCGTCGAGAAATACGCCGGCGCCAACGGGCTCGGGGAGCGGCATCTGTCGCCGGAGGCGCTGCGCCTGCTGCGCGACCATCATTGGCGCGGCAATGTCCGCGAGCTGGAGAACAGCATGCACCGGGCGGTGCTGCTGGCGCCGGGCGAGACGATCGAGCCGGACGTCATCGTGCTGTCGGGCCACGGCCCGGTCCCCGACGCGCCGACCCTGGCCGCCGCCGCGGCGACCCAGCGGGCGACCGCGCCGGGCACCGTCGGGCTGGTCGGCCGCACAGTGGCCGACGTCGAGCGCGACCTGATCCTCGACACCCTGCAGCACACGCTGGGCAACCGGACCCACGCCGCCACCATCCTGGGCATCTCGATCCGCACCCTGCGCAACAAGCTGAAGCTGTACGGCGAGGGCGGCGTCGCCGTACCGGCGCCGCGGGAAGCCGAGCCGGTTGCCTATTGACGCCGCGGCGCCGCGCTAGCCGCCAGGCCGCCACATCATGGTAGACCAGACCAGCACCTCGCCCGCCGAGGCCGGCACCGCCGGCGGCGGCGACCTGCTGCAACCGGGCCTGGACCTGCTGCGGCGCGGCGATCTGGCGCTCGCGCTCGGCGTCGTGGCGATCCTGGTCGTGCTGATCCTGCCGATGCCGAAATGGCTGCTCGACGTCAGCCTGGCGTTCTCGATCACCCTGTCGGTGCTGATCCTGATGGTGGTGCTGTTCATCTCGCGCCCGCTGGAGTTCAGCGCCTTTCCGACCGTGCTGCTGATCGCCACCATCCTGCGGCTGTCGCTGAACATGGCCTCGACCCGGCTGATCCTGGCCGACGGGCATCAGGGAACCCACGCCGCCGGACGGGTGATCGAGGCCTTCGGCAGCTTCGTCATGGGCGGCAATTTCGTCATCGGCATCATCGTCTTCGGCATCCTGGTGATCGTGAACTTCGTCGTGATCACCAAGGGCTCGGGCCGCATCGCCGAGGTCTCCGCACGGTTCAGCCTGGACGCCATGCCCGGCAAGCAGATGGCGATCGACGCCGATCTGTCGGCCGGGCTGATCGACGAGAACGAGGCGCGCACCCGGCGCAAGGACCTGGAGGACGAGAGCAACTTCTTCGGCGCCATGGACGGCTCGGCGAAATTCGTCCGCGGCGACGCCATCGCCGGGCTGCTGATCACCTTCATCAACGTCATCGGCGGCATCATCATCGGCACCGCCCAGCAGGACCTCGCCCTGAGCGAGGCGGCGGAGACCTATACGCTGCTGACCATCGGCGACGGCCTGGTCAGCCAGATCCCGGCGCTGATCGTGTCGGTCGGCGCCGGCATGCTGGTCTCCAAGGCCGGCGTCACGATGACCGCCGACAAGGCGGTGTTCGGTCAGCTCGGCGGCTATCCGAAGGCGCTCGGGCTGTCGGCGGTGCTGATGGTCAGCCTGTCGCTGCTGCCCGGCATCCCGATGGTGCCGTTCCTGGCCCTGGCCGGCGCCGCCGGCGGCATGGCCTGGCATCTGAGCCGCAGCCGCGCCGATGCGGTGGAAGAGGACGAGAGCCGCGACCGCGAGGCGGCGGAAGCGCTGCCGCCGCCGGAGGAGCCGATCGGCAGCGCGTTGCAGATCGACCAGATCCGGCTGGAACTGGGCTATGGCCTGCTGTCGCTGATCAACAACGCCTCGGGCCAGCGGCTGACCGACCAGATCAAGGGGCTGCGCCGGCAATTGGCGGCCGATATGGGCTTCGTCATGCCCTCGGTGCGCATCCAGGACAATCTGCAACTGCCCTCCAACGGCTATGCGATCCGGGTCAAGGAGATCGACGCCGGCCGCGGCGACGTGCGGCCCGGGCTGCTGCTGGTGATGGACCCGCGCGGCGAGGCCATCGCCCTGCCCGGCGAGGCGACGACCGAGCCGACCTTCGGCCTGCCGGCGATGTGGATCGACGCCGCCCATCGCGAGGAGGCGATGTTCAAGGGCTATACCGTCGTCGACGCGCAGACCGTGCTGACCACCCATCTGACCGAGCTGATCAAGGACCACATGCCGGAGCTGCTGTCCTATGCAGAGACCCAGAAGCTGCTGGACGAGCAGGACACCGAGCAGCAGAAGCTGGTCGCCGACGTGATCCCCAGCCAGATCACCATCGGCGGGCTGCAGCGGGTGCTGCAGAACCTGCTGGCCGAGCGCGTCTCGATCCGCGACCTGCCGACCATCCTGGAAGGGGTGGCGGAGGCCTGCGGCTTCACCCGGAACGTCACCGCCATCACCGAGCATGTGCGCGCCCGGCTCGGCCGGCAGATCAGCGCCGACAACACCGCCGATGGCGGCGTCATCCCGCTGATCACCCTGTCGCCGACCTGGGAGCAGGCCTTCGCCGAGGCGGTGATCGGCGAGGGCGACGAGCGCCAATTGGCGATGGCGCCGAGCCGCCTGCAGGAGTTCATCGCCAGCGTGCGCCAGACCTTCGAGCGCCACGCCATGCTCGGCGAGAGCCCGGTGCTGCTGACCAGCCCCGGCATCCGCGCCTATGTGCGCTCGATCGTCGAGCGCTTCCGGCCTTCGACGACGGTGATGTCGCAGAACGAGATCCACCCGAAGGCCCGCATCAAGACGTTGGGGCAGATATGAGCGTCGCCACCGCCGGCCGGGGAGGCTCGACCCCGTGCGCCTGAAGACCTTCACCGCCGGGAACGTCACCGAGGGGCTGGCGCAGATCCGTGCCGTCCTGGGCGACGAGGCGGTCATCGTCGCCACCCAGGAGGACGAGGCCGGCGGCGTGCGCATCACCGCCGCCGTCGAGGGCGCCGAGGCGGCGCCGCCGGCGACGGCGGCGAGCGGCCCGACGCCGGTGGTCGACATCGTCTACCAGGGCTTCCGGCGCCATGGCGTGCCGGCGGTGATCGGCGAGGCGCTGCTCGAGCTGGTCGGCAGTTTCGAGACCGGCGACCCGGTCACCGCGCTGGCCGCCGCCCTGCGCCAGACCTTCCGCTTCAAGCCGCTGGAGAAGCGATGTCCGCGCCAGGCGAAGATGCTGATCGGCCCGCCCGGCGCCGGCAAGACGCTGGCGCTGGCCAAGCTGGCCGCCCGGGCGCTGACCGCCGGCCAGCGCATGGCCCTGTTCACCACCGATTCCGCCCGCGCCGGCGGCGATGCCCGGCTGGCCAGCCTGGCCGCGGCGCTGGGCCAGACGGCGATGACCGTCGAGCATCCGCGCACCCTGGCCGACGGGCTGCGGGGGGTCGAAGGGATGGATTGGCTGCTGGTCGACAGCGCCGGCGCCAACCATCTGGACGTCGAGGAGATGGGCGCGCTGGGCCGCTATCTGCTGTGCGCCGACATCGAGCCGATCCTGGTGGTGCCGGCCGGCATCGACCCGGTCGAGGCCGGCGACATCGGCATGGTCTTCGCCGAGCTCGGGGCCAGCAGGGTGATCCTGACCCGCCTCGACCTCACCCGCCGCCTCGGCAGCATCTTCGCCGCCGCCCATGCCGCCAAGCTGGCCTTCGCCGAGATCGGCACCGGCGCGCGGGTCAAGGACGGGCTGATCCCCGCCGACGCGACGGCGCTGGCGCGCTTCCTCCTGCCCGGCCGGCCCGCCGCCCTGCAGAAGACGGGAACCTGACGCGATGTCGACGTTCGCCTCCAACCCTGCCCCGTCCGCCGCCGCCGCCGGCCCGGTCGCCCGCAAGCTGATCGCCGTCGCCAGCGGCAAGGGCGGCGTCGGCAAGACGTGGTTCGCCATCAGCCTGGCGCACGCCTTCGCCCGCAACGGCGAGCGCGTGCTGCTGTTCGACGGCGATCTGGGCCTGGCCAATGTCGATATCCAGCTCGGGCTGATGCCGCAGCGGGACCTGGGGTCTGTCTTCGACGGCGAGATCACCCTGAAGGGCGCGGTACAGGGCTTCGAGGCGGGCGGCTTCGACATCGTCGCCGGGCGATCCGGCAGCGGCAGCCTGGCCAATTTGTCGGTGCCCCGGCTGGCCGAGCTGGTCACCGAGATGGAGCGGCTGGCGGCCGGCTATGACCGGGTCGTCATCGATCTCGGCGCCGGCATCGAGCGGACGATCCGCCTGCTCGCCTCGCGCGCCGCGACCATCCTGGTGATCACCAACGAGGAACCGACGGCGCTGACCGA
>JABDIP010000075.1 GCA_013003675.1 Inquilinus sp. | reverse complement strand
GTCAGATGCTCTATCCATTGAGCTACGGGCGCTGATCGCGGGACGGGGCGGGCGCTGGCGCCGGCCGGTCCGTCGTCGGGATGCGGGAAGCTACTCGACCGGCTTGCCGGAGGCAAGACCCGAATGGCGCCACGCGAGCCACTGGAAAAGCGTGGGCGACCGTGGCCCGGGCGCCCGCCGGCTCCGGTTTTTTCAACCTCTTCCTTGAAAAAGTCGGGTGCGGCGGTCGCGGTTGCAAGGCCGTGCCGGACCGGGCCGCCGGGCGCGACGACTTTCTCAAGGGCCGGCTTGAAAAATCCACGGTTCAACGGCGGCGCGCGCAAGGCGGTGCCGGTGGTGGCCGGCTCTGATATCCTCGCCCGGCGATGCGATCGGAATCTCTCCCTTTCGCCCAGTGGCCGGCCGCAGTACGGCGGTGCGCGCGGGCCCCGGCGCTGGTGGTGGCAACGCTGCTCCTGGCCGCCTGCGTGCCGGCGGCGACGCCGCTGTGGCCGACCCTGACCGGCGAACCGGTCGCCGGCGAGACCATCGCCGGTGCCGGCGGCTGGCCGGCGCCGCTGGCGCTCGGCAACCAGCGGTTCCAGCCGCCGGCCCCAGCGCTGGGGCCGCCCAGCGGCTCGGCGGCGGGCAACCGGCTACGCCCGATCGAGGCCGATCTGGCGGCGCTGAACCGGGCGATCGTCGGCGCCGACCGCCGGCTGCAGCAGCTGCGCGGCGAGGCGCGGGCGCGGGCCGACGCCTATCTGGCCGTCGCCGGGCCGATCGAGCGCGGCCTACGCGCCGGGGCGGCGCCGAACGACCCGGCGCTGGAACAACGCCTGCGCCAAGCCGGATTCGTCCTCGGCCGGCTGGCGGCCCTGGCGCCGCAATGGGACGCCCTGGTCGGGCGGGTGACGCGCGAGCGGGCGACGGCGAGTTCGGTGGTGGCGACCGCCGCCGCGGTCGACACGACCGGCGGCACGGGCGCCGATGAACGGCGCCGTCTTTCCCTGGCGCGGGCCGCGCGGGGCAGCGCCGCGACGGCGAACGCCCTGGCCGCGACGCTGGTCGAGGACCGCAGGGCGGTCGACGAATTTCTGGCGGCGGAACGGGCCATGCTGGAGATCCTGGCGCTCGGCGTGGCCGAGGGCGAAGCCTTCGGCTCCAGCCTCGCCGGGCTGGCGGCCGGCGCGCCGGCGACCGCGCCGCCGCCGCCGCGCCCGGGCGATCCGCCGCTGGTGACAATCCGCTTCCGCGACGAGTCGGTGCGCTACCACCAACCCCTCTATCGCGCCGCCCGCCTCGCGCTGGAGCGCCGCGCCGACGTGGTCTTCACCGTCGTTGCGGTGACCCCGCCAGGCCTGGAAGGCGGCGCCGCCCAGGCCGACGCGGTCGCGCGCAGCCTGGCGGAGATGGGGGTGCCGGCGGGCCAAACCGCGGTCATCGGCTGGGCCGACCCGGCGGCGACCGAGGCCGAGATTCAGGTTCACGTTCGCTGACCGCCGGGCGACCCCGGACTTGACGCCCAACCGCACCGCGCCATCCTTGTTCGAAAACGCGCCACCGCCGCGCCAGGATTAGGAGGCCACCGATGCCGTCGCCGAGATCGCTGTTCCTGCTGTTCGTCCTGGTGTTCGGGCAAGCCTTGCCGGCGGCCGCCCAGGACAACGCCCCGAAGGCTGACAAGTCGGGCATCGTCAAGGTGATCCAGGGCCAGCTCGCCGCCTTCCAGGCCGACCGGGCGGCGGACGCCTTCAGCTATGCCTCGCCCGGCATCCAGGCGATGTTCGGCACGCCCGACCGGTTCATGGAGATGGTGCGTGGCGGCTATATGCCGGTCTATCGCCCGCGCGAGGTGCAGTTCCTCGATCTGGTGGTGGAGGGCGGGCGCCTCGCCCAGCGGGTGTTGCTGGTCGGCCCCGACGGGTTGCCGGTCGTCGCCTGGTACTTCATGGAGAAACAGGCCGACGGCGCCTGGCGCATCGACGGAGTCGAGCTGCGCGGCAGCGAGGACCGCACGACCTGAGCCGTGGCGGCGGCCGATTGCCGCCCATGGCGGCGTCGTCTATAAGTCCTGCCCGTTGCCACCGGCCACTCGCGCCGGGGCTCCCAGGGGAGGGCACCGACCGTGGCCGAAAACTCGGATTTCACCAAGAATTTCCCGGTTTCCTGGGAAGAACTGCACCGCCATGCCAAGGCGCTGTCCTGGCGGCTGGCGGAGATGGGGCCGTGGGACGGCATCATCGCGATCACCCGGGGCGGCCTGGTGCCGGCGGCGATCCTGGCCCGTGAGTTGGACGTGCGGCTGATCGACACCGTGTGCATCGCCAGCTACGACCACCAGAACCAGCGCGCGCCGCGGGTTCTCAAGCGTCACGAGGGTGACGGCACCGGTTGGCTGATCGTCGACGATCTGGTGGACACCGGCAAGACCGCGAAGATCGTCCGCGAGATGCTGCCGAAGGCACATTTCGCCACCATCTACGCCAAGCCGGCCGGCCGGCCGATGGTCGACACCTTCGTCACCGAGGTCAGCCAGGACACCTGGATCTTCTTCCCCTGGGACATCGAGCCGCAGTACCGCCAGCCGATCTCCGAACTGCGCGCGCGCTAGATCAGCCTCTAGGCTTGTCTTCGGCGGAGCAGGGACGGCGGACGGGACATCGGCAGCGGTCGCGCCGGCGCACCCGCTGATCGGCTGCTACCAGGGAATCGACAACATCTTGGCGATGGGATCGGCGACCGGCTTCTTGTTCAGGACCGGGTCGTGGGCTTCGATCAGCATGCGCTCGATGTCCTGGCGGTCGGACACCGCCGAGCCGGGCATCCATCGAACCATGATCAGGGTGGCGCCGAGATCGCGCGCATCGGCCTGCAGCAGGTAGCTGCCGGCGCGGGCGGCGACGTTGACCGCCTGCTCGATATAGAGAACTTCCCAGTTCGGCGGGCTGATGATGCCGCGCAACCGGGCGAAGAGACTGGAAGCCGGGCGCACGAAGGCAAGCAGGCCGGGTGCGTCGGGCAGGGCCGCGTCGGGGCGGTAAGGGGCGAAAATGTGCTCCCGGCCGACGGCGTCCACGAGTCGGATCAACCCCTCGCGGTTCTCGACAGTGCTGTCGGCTTCAGGCTTGCCCATGATGCTCCCCGGACCTCCTTCGTCGTCGGTCGTTATTCCCAACCGACTCACAGTAACCGGGCAAATTTTAGCAAATTCCTAACGTCGGCCGGTTGTTACAACCTTTTCACGATGCGGCCGGAAGCCGGCGGCGAAACCCGGCGCCGCCGCGGCTTTTCGCCACAGCCCTGCCAGGCCCGTCATTCGGGAGGGTTGGCCGCCGCCCACGGGTCCGGCCCGGCGTCGCCGCCGCCGGCGGCGATGGCGAGGCGGCCAATATAGTGATTCCACCCTTCCGTGTGGGGCGCGACCGATTTTTCCGGTAGGCCGGAATGGGTGAGCACCAGCAGCGTGCCGCTGTCGCGCGGCGTCAGGTCGATCGCCACCTGCGACGATCCCGGCGGGACCGTCGAGCCCTCGCCGTCCCACCCCCAACTGAAGACGACGCGTGAGTTGGGCGTCACCTCCTTGAACTCGCCGCGGGCGACGTTGCCGTGATGCACGTCGACCAGGAACAGCCCGCCGGGCCGGGGGTCGAGTTGGTGCGATACACCCATCCAGCGGGCCATCTTCTCGGGGTCGGTAAAGAAGGCGAAGATCGTCGCCGGCGCCGCCTCGATGAACATCTCGCGCCGCACGGCGCCGGTTTGTCCGCTCATGTCCTGCCGTTTCCTTTCTGCCGCTCTTCCGCCTCGGCCGCCTCCTTCAAGCGGGCCAGCCGATCGT
>JABDIP010000055.1 GCA_013003675.1 Inquilinus sp. | reverse complement strand
CGCCCACCCCGGCCGATCAAGGGCCGGCGGCGGCAGGTGAAATCCGCCAACGGGCGCCCTATTCTCTCTGCCATGACCGAGCACAAACCTGATTCCGGCCGCCGCGTCTCCGAGGTGCCGAAACCCGAACCGTCGCCCGCACGCGGCGGCGCCTCGGGCCCGCCGCAGAAGCCCGGCGAGATCGGCGGCCGGGACGGGCCCGAGCCGACCCGCTATGGCGACTGGGAAGTCAACGGACGCTGCACCGATTTTTGAGCCGCATTGTGGGGCGATGATCAGGCGTGCCCTGGCTGATCAATTGCTGACTAGGAATTTATACTGCTTGTTCTGTTTTTGTTCCTATTGTTGTGATAGCATCGAGCCATGTCGGCCCGAGCCCTACTTCTCCTCGTCGCCCTGCAATTGGCCGGCCCAGGCGCCGTGCGTGCGGCGGAAGTGATCGCCGGTCCGATCCCGGCGACGGTGCTCGAGGTGATCGACGGCGACACGCTGTCGGTGCGGGCGGAGATCTGGCTGGGCCAGGCGGTCGAGACCCGGGTCCGCCTGGCCGGAATCGACACGCCCGAGCTGCGCGGCCGCTGTCCGGCGGAAAACGTCCTGGCGGATGCCGCGCATTCCGCCTTGCGGAACCTGGTTGGCGATGGCCCGGTCACCCTGCATGAGATTCGATACGGAACCTATGCCGGGCGGGTGGTGGCCCGGGTGGTGAACGGCGCCACCGGCGACGTGTCGGCATCGCTGCTCGCCGGTGGTTTCGCCCTGCCCTATGCCGGCCGCGGCCCGCGCCCGGACTGGTGCGACCTCCCCTAACCGTTCGAGAGTATTGATTTCGGCCGGTGCTTGCCGGATTCTCCGCATCAGGTGCCGCTCCAGATGGGGAGCCGTCTGTCGTTTCGCCGATCCGGCCCGGATCGCCAAGCCCCAACAATCAACAAGAAGCGTGTCGAGCCGCCCGCACGGCCGCTCGACCCTGCATCAGGAGGCAATCATGCTGAAAGAGTTCAAGGACTTCATCTCCCGTGGCAACGTCGTCGACATGGCGGTCGGCATCATCATCGGCGCCGCGTTCACCGCCATCGTCAAATCGGCTGTCGCGGACATCATCATGCCGCCGATCGGGCTGGTCACCGGCGGCGTCGATTTCAGCAGCATCTTCATCAACCTGTCCGGCGGCGAGTATGCGTCCCTGGCCGCCGCCCGGGAGGCCGGCGCGGCCACGGTCAATGTCGGCGTGTTCATCAACGCGGTGATCAATTTCCTGATCGTCGCGGCGGTCATCTTCATCCTGGTCAAGCAGGTCAACCGCATGAAGAAGGCCGAAGAAGAGGCGCCCGCCGAGCCGCCGGCACCGCCGCGCTCGGAAGTGCTGCTCGAGGAGATCCGCGACCTGCTGAAGAAGGCCTGATCGCCGGCCGCCCGAATTCGGGTCCTACGGAAAGGGGCCGTCCCTCCGGCGGCCCCTTTTCGCTATGCCCGGTTCATCCGGTTGTCGACCAGTTCGTCGACCACCGCCGGATCGGCCAGGGTCGAGGTGTCGCCCAGCGCGTCATGCTCGTTGGCGGCGATCTTGCGCAGGATGCGACGCATGATCTTGCCCGAGCGGGTCTTCGGCAGGCCGGGGGCCCATTGGATGAGGTCGGGTGAGGCGATCGGCCCGATCTCCTTCCTGACCCACTGGACCAGCTCCTTGCGCAGTTCATCCGTCGGCTGTTCGCCGGCGTTCAGCGTGACATAGGCATAGATGCCCTGTCCCTTGATGTCGTGCGGATAGCCGACCACTGCCGCTTCCGCCACCTTGGCATGGGCGACCAGGGCGCTCTCGACCTCCGCGGTTCCCATGCGGTGACCGGACACGTTGATGACGTCGTCGACGCGACCGGTGATCCAGTAGTAACCGTCCTCGTCGCGGCGGCAGCCGTCGCCGGTGAAGTACTTGCCCTTGAAGGTCGAGAAGTAGGTCTGCACGAAGCGTTCGTGGTCGCCGAACACCGTGCGCATCTGCCCAGGCCAGGCGTCGACGATGCAGAGATTGCCCTCCGTCGCGCCTTCCAGATGGTTGCCCTCGCCGTCGACGATGACCGGCTGGATGCCGAAGAACGGTTTCGTCGCCGAGCCGGGTTTCAGACCGATCGCGCCCGGCAGCGGCGTGATGAGGATGCCGCCGGTCTCGGTCTGCCACCAGGTGTCGACGATCGGGCAGCGCCCGTCGCCGACAACGTTGTAGTACCAGAGCCAGGCCTCCGGATTGATCGGCTCGCCGACCGAACCGAGCAGCCGCAGGCTCTTGCGGCTGGTCCGCTTGACCGGCGCGTCGCCCTCGCGCATCAGCGCGCGGATCGCGGTCGGCGCGGTGTAGAAGGTGTTGACCTGGTGCTTGTCGACAACCTGCCAGAAGCGCGACGCGTCGGGATAGTTCGGCACGCCCTCGAACATCAGGGTGATCCCGCCATTGGCCAGCGGACCGTAGACGATATAGCTGTGCCCGGTGACCCAACCGACATCGGCGGTGCACCAATAGACGTCGCCGTCGTGGTAGTCGAAGACGTATTGATGGGTCATCGACGCATAGACCAGATAGCCGCCGGTGGTGTGCAGCACCCCCTTGGGTTTGCCGGTCGAGCCGGAGGTATAGAGGATGAACAGCGGATCCTCGGCGCCCATCTCCTCGCACGGGCAGTCCGACGACACCTTGGCGCATTCCTCGTGGTACCAGACGTCGCGCCCGTCGGTCCATTGGACCTGCCCGCCGGTACGTCGGACGACGACCACGGAGTGAACGTCGGGACAGCTCTTCAGCGCCGCGTCGGCATTGCCCTTCAGCGGAACCTTGCGGCCGCCGCGCAGTCCCTCGTCGGCGGTGATCACGCAGGTCGAGCCGCCGTCGACGATGCGGTCCTTCAGGCTGTCCGGAGAGAACCCGCCGAAAACGATCGAGTGGATCGCGCCGATGCGCGCGCAGGCCAGCATGGCGTATGCGGCTTCGGGAATCATCGGCATGTAGATGGTGACGACGTCGCCCTTCTTGACGCCCCGCGCCTTCAGAACGTTGGCGAGACGCGAGACGTTCTGGTGCACCTCGGCATAGCTGATGTGCTTTTGCTCTTCCGGGCTGTCGCCTTCCCAGACGATCGCCGTCTGATCGGCGCGATCCCGCAGGTGCCGGTCGACACAGTTGTAGCAGGCGTTCAACGTGCCGTCGTGGAACCAGCGGATATGGACGTTGCCGGTAAAGCTGACGTCCTTGACCTTGCTGTAAGGCTTTATCCAATCCAGCCGCTTGCCGTGTTCCCCCCAGAACCGCTCGGGATCGGCGACCGACTGGTCGTACATCTGCTGGTACTTGGTCTCATCGACCCAGGCCGCCTCGGCGACTGCCTCGGGCACGGGAAAGAAGGTGCTGCTGCTCATGTGACGACATCCCCCCGGATTTCGGTACCGTCGCCCGGAGGTCTTCTTCCCCGATCCCCGCGACGGCAGGACGCCGATTATCCATCGAAGACGCCTCCGGCTCAACCGCCGACACCGCACACGGGGCCGAATTCACAAGGCGTTAACGGCTGGAGCCCATAGTTGTCCGCAGGGCCACTCCTACACCGCACTGGGGAAGATGCGATGCCGGGCAACAACACCATGGATCTCGATGCCGCCGAGGTAAACGCCTTGATGGGGCGCCTGAGCGAGATCAGCAACCGCACCAATCAGATGACGCTCGACGCCCTGCTGCGCGCGGTGCCCTCCCAGGAACACGGCTACGCCGGCGCCGCCGCGGCGGCCAAGGCGCTGGCCGGTCGTATCCTGTCCAGCGCCGGCGATCTTCGGCAGAAATTTCCCACCCCTTGACGCCTTGCGCGACCGGCGTCGGGCGAGGACAGGCCGATCGCGGCTTCAGTCCGAGTCCGTCTCGCCAATCCCGCAGATCAACTGCCATTCCGCACCGGTGACCGGCTGAACCGACAGGCGGCTGTTCTTCACCAAGACCATGTCGGCGAGCCTGGGATCATTCTTGATCTGTTCCAGGGGAACCGGCTTCACGAAGGGGCGAACAGCCTGGAAGTCGACAGCGAACCATTTGCCTGTCGGATCGGTCGGGTCGGGATGCGCCTCCGCTGCGACGACGACGATGCCGACGATCTCCTTGCCCTCCACCGAGTGATAAAAGAAAGCAAGATCGCCTAAGCGCATGGCCAGGAGGTTGTTCTTGGCCTGATGGTTGCGAACGCCATCCCAGACCTCGACGTCCTTGGCGACCTGCTGGTCCCAGGACCAACTGTTCGGCTCAGATTTCACCAACCAGTAAGCCATGCCTTCCCCCGGCGTCCTGCCCCGTCGCCACCACCGCCAATGACGACGGCCGCACCTTAGGCGGGACCGAACCACCTGACCAGCGCCGGCAGCCAATTAGCAAGAAACCGGGACTTCGGGACCACGACGTCGACGGCCTGTCAGGGTGAATCGGCGATCGGTTTCGGCGTCGCTCCAGATCAAGACCGGCACAGATCGAATCGATCTGAGCCGTGAATCTTGATCTGATTCAACAAATCGTAGACTGATTCACGGCTCACTCCGGTTCGGTGTGAACCGATCAGGCTCTACGCCGGGTCACCGGCGGCCGGGTTGCCGACGACGCGGTATCCGGGCAGGTGGATCCTCGCCGTCGTGCCTTTGCCCTTGCGGCTGCTCAGGTCGAGGCTGCCGCCATGCAGTTCGATCATGGACCGGGCAACAGGCAGTCCCAGACCGGCACCGTTACAGCCGGCCGCCTTCCCGTTGACGGCGCGTTTTCCGCCGAGCAGGTGGCCCAGCATTTCCGCCGCCATGCCGCTGCCGGTGTCGACCACCGCAATCTCCAGACCGCCATCGACGGCGGCATCGACCAGGATTTCCACCGCGCCCGAATCCGGCGTGTGCTTGACGGCGTTCGCCAGCAAATTCGTCAGCGCCTTTTGCAGCTTCTCCTCGTCGCCCTTCACCTCGAAGAGATGGGCCGCGCGCGACACGGTAATCGTTGGTCCGGAATCCGGGGTCCGACGCTTTACGGTGCTGACGCATTCGCCAATCACCCGCCCGAGATCGAGCTTCTTTTCCTGCAGGTCGATGCGACCCGATGCCATTCCGGTGAGATCGTCTATGTCGCCCGACATCGCCAACAGCTGCGTGGCGCACTCGCGAATGTCTCGGGCGTAATCCTGATAGCGACGATCGCCGAGGGGACCATAGATGGCGCCGGTCATCGCCTCCGCCGCGCCAACGATGTCCTCCAGCGGCCTGCGCAGGCTGGCAGACATCGCCTCCAGGAACACCGAATTCCGGTCGACCGCGGCCCGCGCCTCGTCGCGAGCCCGCTGCAGCACTTCGGCGGAAGACTCCAGGTCGCGGGCACGACCTTCCAACCCCACTCGGCTCTTGAGGAGATCATCGACCTGACCGCGCAACTTCTCGTCATCCGCGAGCGCCGCATACTCGGCGCTGGACTGTTCGGAGATATCGGTGAAGGTCTCAACGGCGCCGCCATCCGGCAGCGGCAGGTGGATCACCTCGATGATTCGCCGATCGGGCAGGGTCAGCCGATCGGTGCCGCGCTCGCGGCTGGCGGCCAGTTTCAGGCGCCGCTCGATCAACGCCGTTCCGGCGGCCTCGTCGCCCGAGCCCTGGCGGCCGACGTGACTGATCTGGTCGTGGATCGTGGCACCGGGCGCGACCAACTCCGGCGGCAGGCGGAAGATCTTGCCGTGCCGGCGATTGCAGAGGATCAGTCGCAACTGCGAATCGAACAGGCACAATCCCTGGCTCATATTCTCGAGGGCGATATCGAGGCGCCGGTTGATCTTCTCAAGGTCGACATTGGCCTGTTCGGCGCGGATCTTGGCTTCCTCGAGTTGCTGCTCGCGGTGTTTCAGATCCGTTACGTCGGTGTACAGCACGATGGTGCCGGTCTCGGTGCGCGATTCGTTGACCAGGATCCAGCCGCCGTCGACCAACCGGCGCTCGAAGCTGCCGGTTGCCCGGGCATGGCTGGTCAGACGTTCCTCCAGGAGATGCGGTCCGGGGGCCGAACCATCGGCCTCGACACAGCCGGCAACTTCGACCCGCACCAGATCGGCATAGCCCGCAACGGATTTCTCGCGAAGGGCCGGGAACAATGCCAGAAGCCGGCTATTGGCCGTCACCAGCCGGTCTTCGGCGTCGAAAATGGCGATGCCCTGGGAGATGCTCTCGATAATCTGTTCGCGGGTGCGGACCTCGGCAGCCGCCGCGGCCATCTCCGCCTTCTTGATCCGGGTGGCGTCGAGGATGACGCCGTTCCACAGCACCGAGCCGTCGGGCTGGCGGCTCGGCCGGGCGATGGCGTGGGTCCACTTCTCCTCCCCCGACGGGGTGACGATCTGCGCCTCCACGTCCCACAGCGTCAGCGCCTTCGACGCCGCCAGCAGGCGCTGGCGGAAGGTCCGGCGATAATCCGGCGCGTAATGGTCGAACAGCGCCTCGGGGTCCTCCAGGATCTTCGCCGGCTCGACCCCGAACAGGTCCCGCGCGCCCTCGCTGATGTAGGTGTACCGGATGTCGCCATCGGGCTTCACCAGACGCTGGTACACCACACCGGGAACCGTCGCCGCCAACGACAACAGCCGCTCGTCGGCCGATTGTTCGCGGCGGGCCCGTTCCAGCGCGATCGCCGCCAGCCTCCGCAGGGCAGCGAGATGGCGGCGGGCGCCCGGTCCGGCGATCGGGTTCGCGCCGTGCAGCGTGATATAGCCGTGCGGCGCGCCGCGGCATTCGGCGATCCCCCACGAACGGCAGCCACCGAGTTCGTTGCGCCGACTGGCGGCATCGAAACAGCGGGCCGGCCCCTTGCCGCGACCGGCGCCCGCCGGCGGCGGCCGCAAGGCCGCTATGTCGTCGGCAAAGGCGGCGGGCAACCCCGGTGCGGCGGCGACCCAGAACCCCTCGCCCCGGTCGTCCACAAGTTCGATCGATACCCGCGCCGGATCGAAGAGCCGGCAGGCAAGACGGGCGACACTGTCGAGAACGCTCTCCAGCGAGTGATCGCAGGCGATCCGTTCGATGACATCGAGCTGCCCCTCGATCATCAGATCGTCGCGCCGGCCCTCGTCGGTGGTGCCCTGCTGGTGGCCGCTCGATCGCCCGCTATCGGCCCGCAGGGAGGCGCCGGACGACCGAACCGGCTTGCCGGCGACAACGGATTTTCGGGTGGGCCGGACCGTCATTGGCACGGTACTCCGCATGCGCAGGGCCGGATCGGGCGGTGAAATGCCTGTCCGGCGCTGCCTTCGGCAATGGACCCGGCCGCCTGTGGCCAAATGCTTCCAATTCAAACAATCTGCGGATCGACCCTTAACAATCCGTGAGCATGAATGCTCCATCCTCAAGGCCTCGCCGGCGATCTGGCAAATATCGTGACCCCTACGGAAACCATCGGTTAATACAAATGGAATAACAATTCCAGTTAGGACAGGATTATTCATCGCGAGTCGGGATGTTGGTTAATGGCTAACAAAAAGAAAAATCCGGATATTAACCACAATAGTTAATCGGTGGTTAACCCGCATTAGCGAAACTTTTCGTCAATTATGAACCGATTGTAAACCGGCGCTTGGGGGCGACATGGATGCGTTGAGACTGGATGACAGCGCGCTTCATCTTGAGTATGCGGATCATCCTTTCGCCGCCGACGAGCAATTCGCCGACATCGGCGATCTGCCGGCGCGAGTCGAGCGCGCGCTGCCTCGGCTGCGCATGGCGCTGGTCTATGGCGGCGACAAATCCGCCGACGGTGCCGTACTGCACCCGACCGTGAACCGGCGGCCCTGGAAGAGCTACAAGGCCGTCGCGGAAGACATCGCCGGCGCGCTCGAGCGCCTCGGTGTCGGCGAGGTTCACCTGGTCGCCGATGACATGCACCTGGGCGAGAACCTGCAGCGCCACAATATCCATATGGCGTGGCTCAATACAGGTGGCGTTCAGGGTTTCAATTCCGTCTCGCACGCCTCGGCGATGCTTGAAATGATGGGCGTCCCCTATGTCGGTCACAATCCGCTGACCGCCGCCACGCTGGACAGCAAGGATGCGTTCAAGCGCTATCTTGTCGCGCTCGGCATACCGACGACGCCCTTCATGACCTGGAACCTGGAGCGCGGCCCGTTCGTGCCCGAGATGAACGCCCGGTTCTTCGGCACATTCGGCCATTTCCGGGGGCCCTTCGTCGTCAAGCCGGTATCCGGCCGCGCCTCGCTTCACGTCCACGTCGTCGACGACGTTTCCGGCCTGACCGACAAAGTGACCGAGGTCTTCGAGGCGACGGAAAACGACGTACTGATCGAGCCCTATCTGGAGGGGCGCGAGTTTTGCGTCTCGGTCTGCGGCTCGGTGGTCGCGCGCAACCGCGAGCTGGTCCGGCTCGCCGACCCGTTCGTTCTGTCGGCCGTCGAACGCGTGCTGGAGCCGAATGAGCGCATCTTCACCTCGATGGACAAGAAGCCGATCACCAATGATCGGGTCCGCACCCTCGATCCGGAGATCGACTCCGCGGAAATCGCCCGGCTGCGTGGCCTTGCTCGTGAGGTCTTTGTCGAGTTCGGTCTCAACACCCTGGTGCGCATCGACATCCGGGCCGACGCGGCCGGACGCATGTGCATCCTGGAGACCAACCCGAAGCCCGATCTGAAGCGCCCCGGCGACAATATCACCAGCCTGGTCTGCACCGAGTTGAAGCAGCACGGCATGGACTATGACGACCTGATCCTTTCGCTGCTCGCCGATCGGCTGGATCTGCTGCTCGGACCTCAGAACCGGATGCCCCAGCACCTGCTGGAGCTGGTCGGCTGAAGCGGCAAATCGGGGCGTCCGAGAAAGATAGGTTGATGCAGCAGTCGAACCCGCCCAGACGAAGGCTGATCGACGCCACCATGATGTTCATGGTGCTTGGCCTGTCGCTGTTGCTGCTAATCTATGTCGGCTTCAGCGAGGCCAAGCGCACCTATCAGCAGTTCCAGATCGAGAAGCTGGAGGCGCAGGGCAAGATCGTTCAGAACGCTTTCGACTCGTTCCTTCGGGCCGGTCTTCCGCTGCGCCAGTTCGTCGGCTTCACGGCCCTGACCGAGCGAATTCTCGCATCCGATCAGTCGATCGCGGCGATGACCGCGTTCGATCGCGCCGGCAATCCCATCTTCACCGCCGGGATAGAAGGAATCCCGCTGCTTCCGATCGTCGAGGGCGGGACGACGGAGGGCTTCGAGCTCCGCATGACCGACCAGTACCAACAGGTCGTCCTGCCGCTCAGCAACCGCTTCGAGACCGTCGGCAGCCTGGCCGTGGCAATGCCGAATTCAGTGGTTGCCACGCGGGTGGAATCCGCCTTCGAGCCGTTGCTCGCCGTCGCGGTCTGTCTTTCCGCCGCCTTCGCGCTCTTCGTGTCCCTGGCCGAGGCGCCGGTGACCCGCGGTCGAACGCCCTGGCTGCAGATCGTCTACGCGATGACCTTCCTCGGCATGGCGCTGTTCGTCATCGGGACGCTGGTCGCCCTGTATTCCGAGGGGGCACAAAGCAAGGCCAAGGCCCTGGCCGACTCGCTGGGCCAGAGGCTGTCGGTGATCATGACGATCAACGTCAACATCGATCAGATCGACGGGCTGGACAGCATTTTCGGAGACTATCGTCGGCTCTATCCCGACATCAGCGCCGCCGGCCTGATCGTCGACGGCGTCGTTCATGTCCACACCGATCAGAGCGCCGTCAAACAACCCTGGGTTAGCGAACCCGCGACCTACGAATATATCGTCGACCTGTCCCGGCCGGATAGCGGGCGGTCGGTCAAGCTGGCGGTCGCGCTGCCTTCCGACGTGGTGATCAGACGTGTTCTGCGCAGCGTGAAAAATTTCGCCGCGCTGTTCGTCGCCTCCGGTTTTCTCGCCGGCCTGTTCCTGCAATTGGCCGGATCGGTCCAGAAACAGGCGAGCGGCGAAGTCGGATCCGAGACACGGGGCGCGCAGAACGACATCGCGACACTGAACCTGGTGAAGCCGGTATTCTTCGTCGCGGTGTTCCTCGAACATCTGAACTACGCCTTCCTGCCGCAGTTCATGCACGAGGTCGCGGCGGCGTCGGGCCTCTCCTCCGGCTATGCCTCGGCGCCCTTTACGGCGTATTATTTGTGCTTCGCCCTGGCCCTCATTCCGGCCGGCCACTATGCCCAGAACAGGGATGCCCGGCCACTCATGCATGGCGGCCTGGTGTTGGCGGCCGCCGGTGTGCTGGCGTTGGCGGTGCCCGTCGATTTCTATGTCGTGACCGCGGCGCGCGCGCTGTCCGGCATTGGCCAGGGCATGCTGTTCATCGGCGTGCAGTCCTACATCCTGGCGATGGCGTCGCCCGGCGGAAAGACACGCGGTGCGGCGATCATCGTCTTTGGGTTCCAAGGCGGCATGATCTCCGGCATGGCGATCGGATCCCTGCTGGTCACCTATATGGGCGCCAAGGGCGTCTTCGTCCTGGGCGGCATGATCGCGACGGTGATGGCCCTCTATGCCCTGATGGTGCTGCCGTCCACGGCGCCTCAACGGGCGGTGGAGGTCGGCTTGGGCGCGACGTTACGGCGGCTCGGCCGCGATGTCGGTCAGGTGCTGCGCAGTATGCACTTCCTGCAGACGATGTTCTTCATCGGCATCCCGGCCAAGGCGGTGCTGACGGGCATCATCATCTTCGCCCTGCCGCTGTTGCTGGCGTCGAAGCAGTATCAGCAGGAAGACATCGGTCAGATCATCATGGTCTATGCGGCCGGCGTGGTGATCGCCAGCAGCTATGTCTCGCGCCTGGTCGACCGCACCGGCAAGACCGATACGATTCTGTTCTGGGGCGCGGTGATCAGCGGCATCGGGTTGATGGCGGTCGGCCTGATCGACTGGGAAGTGCTGAACAAGGCGGGCGACGGCAAGATGTCGACGGTCGTGTTGATCATTGGCGTCGCGATCGTGGGGATCGCGCACGGCTTCATCAACGCGCCGGTCGTCACCCATGTCGCCGAATCGGAACTGGCGGCCAAGATCGGCGCCGCGTCGGTGACCGCGACCTACCGTTTTCTCGAGCGGATCGGCCATGTCGCCGGACCGGTCATCGTCGGCCAGCTCTTCTTCTTCTGGGGACAGAGTGCCGTCAACCTGATGTGGATAGGCGTCGTGATTGCCTTTCTCGGCGTGCTCTTCCTGGCGCGATCCACCCAGCAATGGGCAAGCACGACGTGAAGGGGAACCTGATGAAAACGCACGCGCATCACCGCACGGCCGGCCGTATCGCCGGGATGGCGCTGGCCGGAGTCCTTTTCGGGCTGCCCGTGTCGGCAACGGCGGCGCCCAATTATTCCGATTGGTTCGGCTATGGCGCCGAGGCCGCGGCGGCCTGGGAATTCATCGAGACGCCCGACGAGCCGCTAAGGCTGACAATTCGGCGGAAGGGCAGCGGCGAACCGTCGTTTCGGGTCATGGTCATCTATCCGCGGCCGTCCTCCGCCTATGACATCGCCATCACCAAGGTGCTCGACGTCTTCGACGAGAAGGGACTCGATATCGAGTTCACCGTGATCAACTTCGACCGCACGGAAAGCCTCGGCCATGAGGCGTTGGAAGTGGCCGACGCGGGCGACTACGACCTGATCTACTCGATGGGTTCGGAGTCGACCGCGTGGATGTGGGACAACTACCGCGGCGGCGCGGTGCCGGTCGTGTCGATCTGCTCGAAAGACCCGGTCTTGCTGGAACAGGCCTCGGCCTACGATGTCGGCACCGGCACCAATTTCGCTTTCACGTCGCTCAACACGCCGATCGAAGTGCAGATGGCGTATCTGCTGGAACTGAAGCCGGAACTGCGGAACCTCGCCATCCTGGTCGACAGCCAGAACGTCAGCGCGGTCCAGACCCAGGCCGAGCCAATCGCCCGCCTGGCGCGGCGGCGTGGCGTCCAGGTCTTTGACGTGGCGGTGCGGGACCCGCAGAACGCCCGTCGCGAATTGGGCAGCCTGGTGTCGTCGACGGTCGACTCGATGCGCCGCAACGACCCGACCCTCGATCACAGCGTCTTCTGGGTGACCGGCAGCACATCGGTGTTCCGGGAGATCCGGACGATCAACGAGAACTCGGACCGGGCGCCGGTGCTGAGCGTGGTGCCGGAGGTGGTGGCCGCGGGCGACGATAGCGCGGTGCTCTCGATCGGCGTCAGCTTCCAGAGCAACGCTCATATCGCCGCCATCTATGGCGCCGACGTGCTTCTCGAACGGGCTATCGTGGGCGACATGCCGGTCGGCGTCGTCTCGCCGCCGGACATCGCGATCAACTTCCGCAAGGCGCGGGCGATCGGCCTGAACGTCCCGTTCAGCTTCCTGGAAAGCGCCAGCACCGTCTATGACTACGAGGGCCATCCGGTGCGGGTCGACGGAAAGTCGCTGGTGCCGACGAATTAGGCGTCTACGGACTCCAAGCAGATGCGTTCTTGAGAGGTGACGGGCCGGCGTGGCTTCCCACCGGCCCGGGGTCGTTCATACTGCTAGTGACGCTCCGCCTTGAACGGTCGGTCCATGAGCGCCATGACCGACTCGTCGATGCCCGCTTCGCCGCGAAGGACGGCATCGACGGCGGTGGAAATCGGCGCTTCGACCCCGTGCTCGCCGGCCAGCCGGACGACGGCGGCGGCCGTGTGTACGCCCTCGGTCACGCTGCGACGGCCGGACAGGATGTCGTTCAGCGTCCGGCCTTCGGCAAGGGCGAAGCCGAGCGAGCAATTCCGCGATTCGAGACTGGTGCAGGTCAGCATGAGGTCGCCCAGGCCGGACAGACCCATCAGGGTCTCGCGCCGCGCGCCCAGCGCCTCGCCCAGCCGCATCAGCTCGGCCAGGCCGCGGGTCACCAGCGCCGCCCTGGCATTGTCGCCCAGACGGCGGCCCATCACCGCGCCGGCCGCGATGGCCAGCACGTTCTTCACCGCCCCGCCGATCTGTGCCCCGACCACATCGTCGGACCAGTAGGGGCGGAAACTGCGGCCACCCAGCGCCTCGACCAGCGACCGGCCCAGCGCCTCGTCGGCACAGGCCAACGTGACGGCGGTCGGCAGCCCCTTGGCGACCTCCGCCGCGAAACTGGGGCCGGAGAGGATCGCGATCGGTGCCCGCGGGCATTCCGCCGCGACAACCTCCGACATCAGGGCGCCCGTCGCGGTCTCGAAACCCTTGGCGCAGACGATCAGCGGCACCCTGGGATCGCCGAGCCGGGCGCAGATCGCGCGCAGATGCTGGGCCGGCGTCACCAGCAGGAGAGCATCGGCGGACGCGGCCGCGGCCAGGTCGGTGGTCGCCTGGAGCTTCGGGTCGAGCGCGATTCCCGGCAGGTAGTCGGGGTTCTCGCCACGCGAGCGGATAGTCTCGACAAGATCGCCATTGCGCGCCCACAAGACCACGTCGCGGCCGGCCCGACAGGCCGCCTGGGCAAGCGCGGTGCCCCAGGCCCCGGCGCCGAGCACGCCGATCCGCCGAAGCGCCGTCATGCCTTTACCCCGGCGCCGATTGCCGGCGCCGCCGCCGGGTCGAGTGGCCAGCGTGGCCGGGGCGCGAAGTCGAGATCGTCGACGAGGCCGAGACGCAGGCGCTCGATACCGGCCCAGGCGACCATCGCCGCGTTGTCGGTGCAGAGCGCAATCGGCGGCGCCAGGAAGTCCATTCCCGCTGCGGCCGCTACATCGGTCAGCCGGCCGCGGAGCGACAGATTGGCGGCAACACCGCCGGCGACGACGAGGGCGCCGCCCTTACCGTGGTCGCTGGCGAACAGCGAGATCGCGTTGCGCGTCCGGTCGGCCAGCACATCGCCGGCCGCCGCCTGGAAAGCCGCCGCGAGATCGTCGACATCCCGGCGCCGCAGCGGCCCCGACGGCAGTGCATCGACATGGCGCCTGACGGCCGTCTTGAGGCCGGAGAAGGAGAAATCGCATCCCGGCCTGCCGATCATCGGACGCGGCAGGTCGAACCGAGTCGGATCGCCGTTCGAGGCCGCCCGTTCGACCAGCGGGCCGCCCGGATAGCCGAGCCCGAGCAGCTTGGCCACCTTGTCGAACGCCTCGCCCACGGCGTCGTCGATGGTCGTGCCGATCCGGCGATAGCGGCCGACGCCTTCGACCACGAGCAGTTGGCAATGACCGCCGGATACCAGCAACTGCAGATAGGGAAACGCGATTCCGTCGGTCAGCCGTGCGGTCAGCGCGTGCGCTTCCAGATGGTTCACCGCCAGGAAGGGGAGGCCCCGCACCAAGGCGATCGCTTTCGCCGTCATCACCCCGACCATCACGCCACCGATCAGCCCCGGCCCCCCGGTGGCGGCGACGGCCGACAACTCGTCGAATCCGACATGAGCTTCGTCGAGGGCACGACGGATGATCGGCGTGAGATGCGCGAGATGGGCTCGCGCCGCGACCTCCGGCACCACCCCGCCATAGGGCCGGTGCGCATCGAGCTGCGACAGGACGACATTGGACAGGATGCGCCGGTCGTCGGCGACGACAGCGGCTGCCGTTTCATCGCAGGACGTCTCGATTCCGAGGACGATCATGCGGCGGGGCGGGGCGCGTTCATGGGCCGGTTTGATAGCAGCCGGCCGGCGTCGCGGCAATTGCCGGTGGCTCGGAACGCACCGCATTGACGCGCCCCCGCACGCCACTTACACCAAGCGTCATGGCGGCGAGATTGAAGATCGGCACCCGTGGCAGCCCGCTCGCCTTGGCGCAGGCGAGCGAATTGGCCGCGCGCCTGACGGCCGAGGACCCGTCGCTGGCCGATGCCGGCGCCATCGAAACTGTCGTCATTCGCACCACAGGCGACATGGTTCGCGATCGACCGCTCTCGGAGATCGGCGGCAAGGGCCTGTTCACCAGGGAACTCGACGAGGCATTGCTGGACCGGCGTATCGATGTCGCCGTCCATTCGATGAAGGATGTCCCGACCTGGTTGCCGGATGGACTGCACATCCCCTGCCTGCTGCCGCGGGAAGACCCGCGCGACGCGATCTTCGGAAACGGGTTGCGGCATATCGCCGACCTTCCGCAAGGCGCCGTCGTCGGTACCGCCGCGCTGCGCCGCCAGGCCCAACTGCTGGCCCGGCGACCCGACCTGAAAGTCGTGCCGCTGCGCGGCAATGTCGGCACCCGGCTGCGAAAATTGGCCGAAGGCGAGGTCGATGCGACGTTGTTGGCCGTGGCCGGATTGCGCCGCTTGGGCGAAGCCGGTCGCATCACGGCCATTCTGGAGCCCGACGAGATGCTGCCGGCGGTCGCCCAGGGCGCCATCGGCGTCGCCTGTCGGATCGGCGACGAAGCGGTCGAATCCGTACTGGCGGCGTTGCATTGTGCGGCGACCGGCGTGCGCGTGACCGCCGAGCGGGCCCTGCTCGCGGCCCTCGACGGCTCGTGCCGCACGCCGATCGCCGCGCTGGCCAGCCTGGATGGCGGCGACACGGTGACGCTGGAAGCCCTTGTCGCCTTGCCCGATGGCAGCGGAGTTCACCAAATCCGCCGCAGCGGCGGCGCCGGAGAGGCCGCCGCCCTGGGCGACAAAACCGGTCGGGCGCTGAAATCCCGTGCCGGCCCCGAATTCCTCTCATGGCAAAACCGAAACGCCCCGCCGTGAGCTGTTGGCTGATCACCCGCCCGCGGGAGGATTCGGAGGCCGTGGCGCGGGCATTGGCCGAGCGCGGCCACCGCTCGATCATCGCGCCGATCCTGGAGATCGATACCACCGACGCGGCCGTGCCCGATCTGGCGGATGTCCAGGCGCTGCTGTTCACCAGCGCCAACGGCGCCCGGGCCTTTGCCAGGATATCCGCGCGCCGTGACATCGCCGTGCTCGCGGTGGGCGATGCGACCGCCGCGGCCGCCAGAGAGGCCGGGTTCGCGGCGGTGGAGAGCGCGGCAGGCGATGTCGAGGATCTCGCGCGGCTGGCGGCGACGAGCCTGTCGCCGACGAACGGTCCGCTGTTGCATGTCGCCGGCACTCATCGCGCCGGCGACCTTCAGGCGCGGCTGGAGGCCGCGGGATTTTCGGTGCGCCGGGCGGTCCTCTATACCGCCCGCGCCGCGACGGTGTTGCCACCCGCCGCGACCGACGCTCTCGCCATGGTCGGACTGACCGGCGTCGTGTTCTTCTCGCCCCGGACCGCGGCAGAGTTCGATTCGCTTGTGCGGGCGGCAGGGCTGGCGGACCGGCTGGCCGGATTGACGGCGATGTGCCTCAGCCAGGCCGTTGCGGCGCGGCTGGAATCGGCCGACTGGGGTGAATTGGCAGTCGCCGCGCGGCCGGAACTGCCGGCGCTGCTTGCCCTGATTGACGCCACAGGCTAGTTGTCGGCCTGCACGGAACAACACCCCAGCGTCAGGCCTTCGAATGACCGGCCCGCAAGACCAGCCACCGACCACCGCCACCGGCGGAATCACCGACCCGGCCCTGGCGACCGACCGGGTCGTCGCCGCCTTTGGCGGGATCCGGCCGATGGCGCAGAAGCTGGGGACACCGGTCACCACCGTCCAGGGCTGGAAGAAGCGCGGTCACATCCCCGAGCCCCGGCACCCGGCTATCCTCGCGGCCGCCGGCGAGCACAAGATCGACCTCGATGCCGCGACACTGGCGGCGACGGCGGCAGAGGGAAGCACCGGCACGACCGGAGCGGATGCCGGCGCCGCCGGCCGCGGCGCTCGGGTCGGTCCCGAGGCCGAGCCCCCCCGCCGCCCATCGCCGGCGGCAAAGCCGCCACAGGTCGCCGCGCGGGCCGGCGGCAGCCGCGTACCGGGACTTGCGCTGGGATTGGCCGCGATTGCATTGATCGGGACGGTGAGCGCGCCGTTCTGGACCGCGCCGCTTTACCGGGTCCTTGGCTTGCCCTTGCCGGTTCCGACGGGCGGCGTCGCCGTCGTCGACGATGCCGGAATTGCCGCGGTTCGCGATCGGCTGAACGCCATCGAGCGGCGCCTCGGTGATCTGGCCGCGGACGCCGAGCGCGGCGCGGACGACAATCTGCTCGCCCGCATCGACACAGCGGAGGCCCGTCTGGCGGCGGTCGAACAGATCGCAACGCCGGCCCTGGCCGACCGGCTGTTGGCAATCGATGGCGCGCTCGACGCCTTGGCGTCCGACCTGGCGCGTCTGGATGGCGTGGTCGGCAACCAGCGGGTTGGGTTGAGCGAGGCCAGAACCGCGCTGACCGGCCTGGAATCCGACGTCGAAGAATTGGCGACGGCGCTGGGGTCCCTGGCCGATGCCCAGGCCCGCGACAGCCTTCGCATCGACCGTCTGGTCGCGTCGGACAGCGCGGCGCAGGCGTTTGTCCTGGCGATCGGCCAGCTGCGCGCCGCGGTCGATACCGGTCGGCCCTACGATCAGACATTGGCCGCGCTGCGCGGCTTGAGCGCCGGAGACCCCGATACCGCGACCGACCTGTCGGCGCTGGTGACGATGTCCGGGTTCGGCATCCCGACCCGAGAGAGGCTCAAGGCGGAATTCCCCGCCATGGCCGCCGCCGCGCGGGAGG
>JABDIP010000046.1 GCA_013003675.1 Inquilinus sp. | reverse complement strand
GCCGAAAGCTCGTTCACCTTCTATCGGACGGACCTGTTCGAAGCCGCCGGCATCGATGAGCCGACCGAGCAGATCACCTACGACCAGTTCGCCGATATCGTTGCCAAGCTGCACGATCCCGACAACGGCGTTTACGGCACCTGCCAGCGCGGCAAGGCCGGCTGGGGCGAGAACATGGCCTTCGTCGGTCCGATGGTGAACGCCTTCGGCGGCCAATGGTTCGACATGAACTGGAACCCGACGATCGATTCGTCGGAGTGGCGCTCCGCCGTTAACTACTATGTCGATCTCATGAACAGCTATGGTCCTCCGGGCGCCTCGGCCAACGGGCACAACGAGAACCGGGCGCTGTTTGCCGACGGCAAGTGCGCGACCTGGGTCGACGCAACCTCGGCCGCGGGCTTCATCTACAACCCGAGCGAATCCTCGGTATCCGACAAGACCGGTTTCTTCCAGGCGCCGAAGCAGGTGACCGATAAGGGAACCGGCTGGTTCTGGGCCTGGGCGCTGGCGGTTCCCGCCAGTTCCGAGAAGGCTGACACCGCCAAGGAATTCCTGGCCTGGGCGACCTCGAAAGAGTACGTCAACCTGGTCGGCGAGTCCGAAGGCTGGGTTTCCGCACCTCCGGGCACCCGCATGTCGACCTACGCCAACGAGATGTACACCTCGGCCGCCCCGTTCGCCGAGACCGTGGAGACATCGATCCTGGCCGCCGACCCGGCCAACGCGACGCTGAATCCGGTGCCCTACACCGGCGTGCAGTTCGTGGCCATCCCCGAGTTCCAGGGGATCGGCAACTACGTCGGTCAACAGATTGCGGCGGCCCTTGCCGGCCAGCAATCGGTCGACGAGGCACTGTCCAATTCGCAGGCCTTCGCGGTCCGCGAAATGACCAAGGCCGGTTACATCAAGTAGCCATGTGGTTGACGGGGCCGGTTCTCATGCCGGCCCCGTTGCACCCAGCCGCCACGCCGTCCCGCGCGCCTAGGATTCGGCTATCAGACTCAGGGGGTTACGATGGCCACGCAGCATTCCAGAACCGCAGCACGTTTCATGATATCGCCGGCCGTGATCGTTCTACTCGGCTGGATGCTGATCCCGCTCGGCATGACGATCTACTTCTCTTTCCTTTTCTATAACCTGCTGCAGCCGGGACAGGAGAGTTTCGCCGGTTGGATGAACTATCGGTTCTTCCTGACCGACCCGTCTTTCCTCGATGCGATTCAAAACACACTTTTGCTGGTCGGAGGCGTCCTGGTCATCACGAGCGTGGGCGGCATTCTGCTTGCGCTTCTGCTGGATCAGCCGATCTGGGGCCAGGGCATCGTCCGCATCCTCGTCATCGCTCCGTTCTTCGTCATGCCCACCGTTTCGGCGCTGGTCTGGAAGAACATGTTCATGAACCCGGTCAATGGGTTGTTCGCGTTCTTCGCGAAGAACCTGGGGTTCCAGCCTATCGACTTTTTTGCGCATGTGCCCTTGGCCTCGATTATCGGGATCGTCAGCTGGCAGTGGCTGCCATTCGCCACGCTCATCCTTCTGACGGCCGTACAATCTTTGGACAGCGAGCAACTCGAGGCGGCCGAAATGGACGGCGCCGGTGCCCTGAACCGCTTCTTCTACATCATCCTGCCGCACCTTGCGCGCGCCATCACGGTGGTGATTCTGATACAGACGATCTTCCTGTTGTCTATCTTCGCCGAGATTCTGGTGACCACCAACGGCGGTCCCGGGACGGCGACCACCAACCTGACTTTCCTCGTGTATATCCAGTCCCTGTTGCAGTTCGACGTGGGTGGCGGGTCCGCGGGCGGCGTCATCGCCATCATCCTTGCGAACATAGTGGCGATCTTCCTCATGCGGATGATCGGCAAGAACCTGGACATCTGACCATGGCACGCGCTGTTACGACCCAACGCAAGATCGCATTCACCGCAGCCGCCTGGCTCATAGGTCTTCTGATCTTTTTCCCGATTCTCTGGACCTTCCTGACCAGCTTCAAGACCGAAGGCGAGGCCATCGCCTCACCGCCGTCGTTCCTGTTCTTCGACTGGAACCTTTCCGCCTACGAGGCGGTGAACGAGCGTTCGGACTATCCCAAACACTTCTTCAACTCGGTGGTGATTTCGTTCGGCTCAACCGCTCTGGCACTTCTGATCGCGATCCCGGCCGCTTGGTCGATGGCCTTCGTGCCGGCAAAGCGGACCAAGGACGTGCTCATGTGGATGCTGTCCACCAAGATGCTGCCGCCGGTGGGCGTGCTCATCCCGATCTACCTGATCTTCCGCGATACCGGGTTGCTCGATACCCGCCTTGGTCTTGTGATCATACTGACACTGATCAACCTGCCGATCATCATCTGGATGCTGTTCACGTATTTCCGCGAGATCCCCGGCGAGATCCTCGAGGCAGCGCGAATGGACGGCGCCAGCCTCAAGTCCGAAATCCTCCATGTCCTGACGCCGATGGCGGTTCCGGGCATCGCCTCGACGGTACTGTTGAACGTAATCCTGGCATGGAACGAGGCATTCTGGACGCTGAACCTGACGGCGGCCAACGCGGCGCCGCTCACGGCCTTCATCGCCAGCTTTTCCAGTCCGGAGGGCCTCTTCTACGCCAAGCTCTCGGCGGCCTCGACGATGGCCATCGCGCCGATCTTGATCGTGGGCTGGTTCAGCCAGAAACAGCTTGTCCGCGGCCTCACCTTCGGCGCGGTGAAATAGGGGGACACGATCATGGGCAGAATCACGCTCAACCAGGTAACGAAGAGCTTCGGCGACGTGAACGTCATCCCGCCGCTCGATTTGGAGATCGACGAGGGCGAGTTTGTGGTCTTCGTCGGGCCATCGGGCTGCGGCAAGTCCACGTTGCTGCGGCTGATCGCCGGGCTCGAGGACGTGACCTCCGGCAGGATCGATATCGACGGCCAGGACGCCACCGCCTTGCCGCCAGCCAAGCGCCAACTCGCCATGGTGTTCCAGTCCTATGCGCTCTACCCGCATATGTCGGTGCGCAAGAACATCGCCTTCCCGCTGAAGATGGCGAAGATGGACAAGGCGGAGATCGACCGGCGGGTCGGTAACGCGGCGAAAGTACTGAACCTATCGGACTACATCGACCGGCGACCCGGGCAGCTGTCGGGCGGTCAGCGACAGCGGGTCGCCATCGGCCGCGCCATCGTCCGCGAGCCGGCGGCGTTCCTGTTCGACGAGCCCTTGTCCAACCTCGACGCGGCGCTGCGCGTGGGCATGAGGCTGGAGATCTCCGAACTGCACAACCGGCTCAAGACCACGATGGTCTACGTCACCCACGACCAGGTCGAGGCGATGACCATGGCCGACAAGATCGTGGTGCTCAATGCAGGCGTGATCGAACAGGTGGGCAGCCCTCTGGAGCTCTACCGCAGCCCGCGCAACACATTCGTGGCAGGCTTTATCGGCAGCCCGAAGATGAACCTGTTCGGCGAAGCGGAGGCCGCCAAGCACAATGCCGCGACCATGGGCGTCCGGCCCGAGCATATCCAGGTATCGGCGGAGAGCGGCGACTGGAAGGGAACCGTCGGCGTGGCCGAGCATCTCGGCTCGGACACGTTCTTTCACGTCCATGACACCGGGCTAGCCGATGATCCGATCACCGTGCGCGCCGGCGGCGAGGTCTCGCTGCACAATGGCGACACGGTTTATCTGACGCCGGAGGCCGACAAGGTGCATCGCTTCGACGCGGATGGAGCCCGTATCGCGTGACCAACCGGGCGAAATGACCGCGCTGATCGCCGAGGCCGCCCGAGGCATCGGCCCGGTCTTCGCCCGCGCCTATGGGGGCAAGGGCGCCCGGGTTGCGATCGCCGACATCAAGATCGCCCGCGCCGGACAGGCCGGCCGAACTCTCGGCGAGGAAGCGCAAAGAGACCCGCGATGTACCTAGAGAAATACGATCTGACCGGAAAGGTCGCGGTGGTGACCGGTGGCGGCCGGGCGATCGGGCTGGCCTGCTCGCAGGCCTTGGCCGAGGCCGGCGCCAGGGTGGTGATCGCCGATTGCGACCCGGAAACGGCGGCCGAGGGCCAGGCCGAGCTGGCTAGGGCCGGGCTCCAGGTCGAGACGATCCCGCTCGACGTCACCAAGCCCGACCAGGTCACCGCCGCCGCCAAGCAGATCGTGGCCGATCATGGCGGCATCGACATCCTGGTCAACAATGCAGGTATCGCCCGCAGCGGCGTGCCGGCCGAGGAGGTCACCGACGAGCATTGGCGGAACGTCATCGACGTCAATCTGAATGGCGTCTTCTGGTGCTGCCGCGCCTTCGGCGGCCATATGCTTGCTTCCGGCAAGGGCGCCATCGTGAACATCGGCTCGATGTCCGGCTTCATCGTCAACAAGCCGCAGGAGCAGAGCTTCTACAACGCCTCGAAGGCCGCCGTGCACCACCTCACCAAATCGCTGGCGGCGGAATGGGGCCCGCGCGGGGTGCGGATCAATGCCGTCGCGCCGACCTATATCGAGACGCCGCTGACCAGATTCGGCATGGACGATCCGGAACTCTATCCGGTCTGGCTGGAGAACACCCCCATGCGCCGGGTCGGCCAGCCCGACGAGATCGCCTCGGTGGTGCTGTTCCTGGCGTCGGACGCCGCCAGCCTGATGACCGGCAGCATCGTGCTCGCCGACGGCGGGTACACCTGCTGGTAAGTGGCGCCGACGGGCGGCAATGACGCTCCTGTACTGAAGTCCACGATCGGGTCAAACGGGGGCCGGCAAATGACCTACGACTACATCCTTGTTGGCGGGGGCAGCGCCGGATGCGTAACCGCAAATCGTCTGGTCCGCGATCACGGCGCCCGTGTGTTGCTGCTGGAGGCGGGCAAGCGGGACCGGCATCCGCTGTTCAACATGCCGGCCCGCTTCATCAAGCTGCTGAAAGGCAGCCCGGCCCTCACCTTTCACCAGACCGTGTCGCAACCGCAGCTCGGCGGCAGGACCGTTGAAATGCTCCAAGGTCATGTGCTGGGCGGTGACCAACAT
>JABDIP010000040.1 GCA_013003675.1 Inquilinus sp. | reverse complement strand
GGCCACGACTACGACTGGCGGCTGAACCGGATCGACAACGGCAGTCGGTAGGGCGCCGATTGACAAGCGCCGATCACGGCGCCGATAAGGGGCGGGCCATGCCCGCGATCGTCGAGAGACTCTGCCGCTATCCGGTCAAGGGCCTGAGCCCGGAGACCCTCGACGCCGTCGATCTCGCCGCCGGCTCCGGACTGCCGGACGACCGCCGGTTCGCCATCGCCCATGGTGGCGAGTGGCGCGAGCGCGGCGGCTGGATGCCGAAGCGCCACTTCCTCACCCTGATGACCTACGAGCGGCTGGCGGCGCTGGAAACCGAATTCGACAGCAAATCCGGGGTACTGACCATTTGCCGCAAGGGCCGGCAGGTGGCGCGCGGCGACATCACCCAGCCGATCGGCCGCGCCCTGATCGACCAGTTCTTCGCCGCGTATATGCAGGGCAAGGCGGTTGGCACGCCGCGCATCGTCGAGCAGTCCGGCGTGATGTTCGGCGACACCGCCGAACCGCTGGTGTCGATCATCAACCTGGCCTCGGTCGGCGACCTGGAGCGCGTGACCCGCCGCCCGGTCGACCCGCTGCGCTTTCGCGGCAACATCATGGTCGCCGGCGTCCGACCCTGGGCCGAAGCCGACTGGATCGGCCGCGAGATGACCGTTGGCAAGGCCCGGCTCAAAATCGTCGAGGCGATCGGCCGCTGCGCGGCGACCAATGTCGACCCGGCCAGCGGCGACCGCGATATGAACATTCCAAAGGCGTTGATGACCGGCTTCCGGCACGCCGATTGCGGGGTTTACGCCCGGGTCGTCGCAGCAGGCCGCGTGTCTATCGGCGATCCGACGGAACTGGTCTGAGGCGGGGCCTCAGTCGCCGTCGGTCGACACCTCGCCAGTGGTCTCGGTGGGCTGCTTGCGCGGCCGGCCGGGGCCGCGCCGACGCCGAGGCGGCGTCGCGGCGGCACCCTCGTCGGCACCGTTGGGTTTCGAGGCAGGCGACGGGGCGGCCTCGACGGCGGCGCCGTCGACGGCGGCCTCGACCTTCGTCGGTCCGTCCGTCTCGGCCGCGCCGTTCGGCACCGCCTCGGGTGTCGAGGCGGCGCTTTCGCGAGCATCCTCCTGGCGCGGATCGGCGCCGAAATCCACCTCGATCTGCCGGACGCCCTCCCGCGGGTCGCCGGGCATGCCGTCGCCGTATTGCTGCCCGCGTTCGCGGTGGCCACCGTCACGCTGCTGCGGCTGCCGGTGACCGTTGTCGCGGCCGCCCTGCTCGTGCTGCGGCGGCTGTTGCTGCTGCTGCTGGGTGTGCGCCTCGTTCATCGCCAGGATGATGCGGTGATAATGCTCGGCGTGCTGGAGGTAATTCTCCGCCATGACGCGGTCGCCGGAGGTCGAGGCATCGCGGGCCAGCGCCTGGTATTTGTCGTTGACCTGAATGGCGGTGCCCCGGATGCGAACATCGGGTCCATTGCTGTCGAAGGTCTGATTGCGATTCGGCAGATTTCCGCGGCGCCCGCTGTTGGTGTTGCCCCGCCCACGCGCGCGCCGGTTGCTCGGTCCTTGTCTCATCTAGTCCTTGCTTTGCGTTGTGTCAGCATGCCGACCCTCCGCCGGTCGGGCTGTGCGAAAGCTCCGGCGCCTATGGCCGGAGCGGGAGTGAACGTCGTGTCACAGCGATGATGGAAAAGCTGGTCGACGGTCCGGAAGCCTTGGCCTCTGTCCTTCGCTAAGGCCAAACTAGCGATTTGACGGCAGAAATCCAGTCATATTTTTCCCGCGACGCAGCGATCCACCCCGCTGAGATCGGCGCCAACCGCGAGGTCCGACAGCCCGGCGCGGCCGAGCAGCGTGGCGACCGTCGCCGCCTGGCCCTGGCTGACCTCCAGCACCGCCCAACCGTCCGCCGCCAACAGGCCGGGAATTAGGCCCGCAAGCGTGCGATAGGCGTCGAGTCCGTCCGCGCCGCCGGCCAGCGCCCGGCGCGGCTCGTGGAGCGCCACTTCCGGTGCCAGCCCGGCAATCTCGCCCTCGGCGATATAGGGCGGGTTTGCCAGCACCAGATCGAATTGCCCGGCCAGCGCCGCCGACCAGTCGCCGGCGACGAAAGCCGCCCGCCCGGACAGCCCCAGCCGCCCCGCGTTCTCGCGCGCCACGGCCGCGGCCGCCGGGTCGATATCTACGCCGAGGCCCCAGGCCGCCGGCCGCTCGCTGAGCACCGCCAACAGCAGGCAGCCGCTGCCGGTACCGAGGTCGAGGACGCGTAGCGGCCGATCCGCTTCGCCGGCGCGGGCCAGCGCCATCTCGACGACGGTCTCGCTGTCCGGCCGCGGGTCGAGGGTCGCCGGCGTCACTCGGAAAGGCAAGCTCCAGAACTCCCGCTCGCCGAGGATGCGGGCAATTGGCTCGCGGCCCTCGCGGCGGGCAAGCAGGCGATCCAGACGCTCGCGCTCGGCGCCGGTCAGCCGCCGATCGCGGTCCATCAGCAGACCGGCCCGGTCCAGGTCGAGGGCGCGCATGACCAGAAGCCTGGAATCCGCCGCCGGATCTTCGACCCCGGCCGCCGCCAGACGCCGCCGCGCCGCCATACACACCTCGCCGACGGTGGCCGCCGTCCGCTCGAGCGGCGCGGCGCTAGCCCGCATCTCTCACCATGGTCGCGGTCTGCGCGGCGCTGTCCCGCCGACAGGGCAGGAAAGCCGCGCCGCGCGATGCAGCGCATCGGGCAAGCGGCTTGACGCACCCTGTCGGCGGGACAGCGCCGCCCGCAGGGTCGCGTCCGGACGGCCCGCCCGCAGCGTCAACGGCCTCGACCGTAGCGCCGCTACGCCCTTCGGCCCTTTCCTGGCGGATCGGACCGCCCGGACGCGACGCAGACCGCGACCATGGTGAGAGATGCGGGCTAGTCGTCATTTTCGTCGCTCAGCGACGCCAGCCGCGCCGCCTCGTCCTCGGAGATCAGCGCGTCGATCAACTCGTCCAGCGCCTCGCCCAGCATCACCTTGTCCAGCTTGTAGAGAGTCAGGTTGATGCGGTGATCGGTCACCCGGCCTTGCGGGAAATTGTAGGTACGGATGCGCTCGGAACGGTCGCCGGAACCGATCTGGCTGCGCCGGGTCGCCGCCCGCTCCGCGTCGGCTGCGGCCCGCTCCTGCTCGTAGATCCGGGCCCGGAGGATCTTCATCGCCTTGGCGCGGTTCTTGTGCTGCGACTTCTCGTCCTGCTGCGCCACCACGATGCCGGTGGGCAGGTGGGTGATGCGCACCGCGCTGTCGGTCTTGTTGACCGACTGCCCGCCGGGGCCGGATGACCGGTAGGTATCGATCCGGATGTCCTTCTCCTCGATGCGTACGTCGACGTCCTCGGCTTCCGGCAGCACCGCAACGGTGGCGGCCGAGGTGTGGATCCGGCCCTGCGCTTCGGTCGCCGGCACGCGCTGCACGCGATGCGGGCCGCTTTCGTATTTCAGACGGGCGAACACGCCGGTGCCCATGATGTTGGCGGTCGCCTCCTTGTAGCCGCCGACGCCGGTCTCGTTGACGCTCATGATTTCGAACCGCCAGCCCTTGAGGGCCGCGTAGCGCTGGTACATGGCGAACAGATCGGCGGCGAACAGGGCCGCCTCTTCGCCACCGACACCGGCCCGGACCTCCAGTATGGCGTTGCGCTCGTCGGCCTCGTCGGTGGGCAGCAGCATGATCTGCAATTGCCGCTCAAGGTCCGGCAGGCGCTGCTTGAGGGCGTGGAATTCGTCCTGCGCCAGATCCTTCATGTCCGGCTCGGCGTCCGGATCGACCATCAGCGAGGCGAGGTCGCCCATCTCGCTCTGCGCCGCCTGCAACTCGCGGATATGCGCGGTGATCGGCTGCAGATCGCTGTACTCCTTCGAGTACTGGGCGAAGCTCTGCTGATCGAGGCCGCTTTCCGAGAGCAGCCGCGACAATTCCTCCTCGCGGGCCAGTATCTTGTTCAGGCTACCTTCCAGGCTCACGGCCCACTATCCCTCGACCATCGTACTCGCAGAATTAATACCAAGGGTCATAGATAATGACCCTTGGTATAAGAAACACCGGGGGGCGCCACGGCGCCTTGGTCGACGCTACTCGGCGGCCGGCGACAGGGCGCCGCTTTCGGCCTCGATCTCCGCCGCCTTCGCCTCGACCATCTCGACCAGATGATCGACGATGCCGGGATCGTTCAGCCGGTGATCGGCCACGCCGTTCACATAGACCTGGTGCACGCCGCGCCCGCCACCGGTGAAGCCGATATCGGTCATCGTCGCCTCGCCGGGGCCGTTCACCACGCAGCCGATGACCGACACCGTCATCGGCGTGGTGATATGCGCCAGCCGCTCCTCCAGCAC
>JABDIP010000016.1 GCA_013003675.1 Inquilinus sp. | reverse complement strand
CCATCGACGCGGGCAAGGCCGGCCCCGGCCGTCCGGAGGGAAGGTTGTCGCAAACCGCGATCACCCCGCCCCAGGCGTCGGTCGGTCTGGCGCTCTATCGCATCGCCCATGCCAAGCGCCCGGTGATCATTGTCGGCTATGGCGCCCGCGACGGCATGGCCGAGGTGACGGCGCTGGCCGAGGCGCTCAACTGCCCGGTCATCACCACCTTCAAGGCCAAGGGCCAGATCAGCGACAGCCATCCGCTCGGCGCCGGGGTGCTCGGGCGCAGCGGCACGCCGGTGGCGAGCTGGTTCATGAACGAGGCCGATCTGCTGATCGTGTTCGGCGCCTCGTTCTCGCACCACACCGGCATCGAGCCGGCCAAGCCGACGATCCAGGTCGATTTCGACCGCATGGCGCTGGGCAAGTTCCACGGCGTGCATGAGCCGGTCTGGGGCGATATCGGTGTCACGGCGGGGCTGTTCCGGGACGGGCTGCCGGCCGAGCGCGCCTGCACCGACCAGCGCGCCGAGTTGGCCGAGCGCTGGTCCATCTGGCGCGCCGAAAAGGAGGCCCGCGCGGCCAAGGACAATGCCGCCGGCATCAACTCAGCCCTGCTGTTCCGGCATCTGTCGGAGACCGTTCCCGGCGATGCCATCCTCAGCGTCGATGTCGGCAACAACACCTATTCCTTCGGCCGCTATTTCGAATGCGACCGGCAATCGGTGCTGATGTCCGGCTATCTCGGTTCGATCGGCTTCGGCTTCCCGGCGGCGATGGGCGCCTGGGCGGCGGATACCGGCCGCAGGGTGGTGTCGGTCAGCGGCGATGGCGGCTTCGGCCAGTACATGGGCGAATTCACCACCGCGGTGAAATACGGCATGAACATCACCCATGTGCTGCTGAACAATGGCGAACTCGGCAAGATCTCCAAGGAGCAGCGCGACGGCGAGTGGAAAGTCTGGCAGACCGGCCTGCACAACCCGAGTTTCGCCGAATACGCCAGCCTCTGCGGCGGCCACGGAATCCGGGTCGAGAAGCCAGGGGATCTGCCGAACGCGCTCGTGGAGGCGCTTGCCGCCGACGGGCCGGCGCTGGTCGAGGTGGTGACCGACCCGCTGCTGACGTGATCGGCGGCTATTTCAGCGGGATCTCGTTGTCGCCCTTGTTGGCCTGGTAGATGTCGGACATCTCCGCATAGCTGCGTTTCAGGGCATCGACCCGGGCAGTGAACCCCGCTTGGACCCCTTCGTTGCATGCCGCGATGAGGTTCATCAGGTCGAAGCACGACCAGTATTCGTTGGTCTTGGCGTAGCCGCCGGCGTCGAGAGTGAAGACCTGTTTCAGGATCCTCAGATCATGCGGAATGCTGAAGCTGTCGCGCGAATCCTCGTGGCTGAACAGATAGGTGAAATTGTCGTAGCCGGCCCAGGTGATCGCCGACAGGCACATCGAGCACGGCTCGTGGGTGGAGAGGAACAGGCACTCGGCAGGCTTTGGGCGGGCCGCGCGCGGCATCTCGTAGAGCAATTTCAGCGTGTGGATCTCGCCGTGCCAGAGCGGATTGGCGGTCTCGTTGTTGGTCCCGGCGATCACCAGCGAGAGATCGGATTTTCGCAGGATGGCCGCGCCGAACACCTTGTTTCCGATTTTCACCCCCTGCTCGGTGAGCGGCACGATGTTCCGCTCGACGGTCTCGAGCATGCGGTCGATGAGCCGGGGATCGCTCATGCGGTCCTTTCCTCCCTTCCTCGTTGCCGAAATCCCGGCCAATTTCGGATCATGATGTCGGGCGCCAAGCATTTCCCGATCGCGGATCACCGGCAACAGCCAATCTCGATCGCCGGGGATCGAAGCCGAATTCGACGGATCCAACCCGAAAGCGGGCCCCGCGACCATTGGTGGCAAACAACGTACTAAGGGCAATCGGTTCGATTTCCGGCAACCCAATGCTATATCTGCAGTTATTCGTCGCGGGATGGGTCAACAATGAAAAAGTTGCTTTCGCTATTCTCGACGGTCGCGGTTCTGGCCGTTATCGCGGCTGCCTATTGGTGGGTGACCGAGCGCGGCGGTTCCGGCATCCAGGCTCGCGCGCCGGGCGGGCTTCAGGGCGTCGTCGTCGAGGCGGCGGATGCGATTCGCGCCACGTCGGTGCGCAAGCTCAAGGCGATCGGCACGCTCACGTCGAACCAGTCGGTGATGATCCGGCCGGAAATCGCCGGCCGGCTGATCGAGGTTCATTTCCAGGATGGCCTGCCTGTCGCCGTCGGCGATCCGATCGCGACCCTCGACAAGAGTGTCCTGTCTGCCGAGTTGGCCAGCGCCGAGGCCTCACAGGAATTGGCACGGCAGGAGTATCAAAGGTCGGAAGAGCTGTTGGCCCGGGGCGCCGGCACCGCCCAGCGCCGCGACGAGTCGCTGGCCGGCCTGCGCTCGGCCGAGGCCGCTGTGGATCTGGCGCGCGCGCAACTCGACAAATGCGACATCGTCGCGCCCTTCGGCGGCGTTCTGGGCATCCGCGAGGTCGATGTCGGCGATTACCTGACCTCGGGTGACGTGATCGTGAACATCGAGCAGATTGCGCCGATCAAGGTCGATTTCGAGGTCCCTGAACGCTTCCTCACCGATTTGGTCGTCGGCAAGGAACTGGACCTCAGGTCGGATGCCTATGCGGGCGAAGTGTTCGCGGCACGGATCGGCGCCATCGACCCGCGGATCAACCCGCGCACCCGCAGCGTCCGGGTGCGGGCCCGGGCTGAAAATGCCGACCGTCGGTTGCGACCGGGTCAGTTCGTGTCGGTGACGCTGCGGGTCGACGAGCGACTCGGTGCGACCTTCGTGCCGGAGCAGGCGCTGGTGCCGAGTGCGGCCGAGCCGTACGTATTCCGCGTCGTCGATGGAGTCGTCGAACGGGTGCCGGTGACCACCGGGTCGCGGATCGCCAACCATGTCGAGATCCTCAGCGGCATCGAGCCCGGCGATCTGGTGGTCACCGCGGGACAGCAGCGGCTGGGCAACGGCGCCCAGGTGATCGCCAAGGAGTCCACCTTCGTGCCACCCAGCCCGCCAGATGAAGAGATCCAGGTGGTCACCCAATAGCCGGCGGAGAACGCAGTCATGGGTCTTTCGGCGCTCTGCATCAAGCGGCCGGTCTTCGCCATCGTCTTGAGCCTGCTGGTCATGCTGATCGGTCTGGTCGCCTACGAGCGGCTGACGATCCGCGAATACCCGGAGATCGA
>JABDIP010000003.1 GCA_013003675.1 Inquilinus sp. | reverse complement strand
CTTGGTCTCGCCATAGGGGTTGATCGGCAGTTGCGGGTGGTCCTCGGCGATCGGCACCACTTGCGGCGTGCCGTAGGTGGCGGCGCTGGAGGAGAAGACGATGGTGCCGAGGCCGGCCTCTCGCATGGTGTCGAGCAGGCCGATCGTGCCGACCACGTTGTTGTCGTAGTACTTGGCGGGCCGGGTGACCGATTCGCCGACATTGAGCGAGGCGGCGAAATGCATGACGGCGCCGATCTCGTGTTCGGCGATCGTTCGGGCCAACAGCGCGCGGTCGGCGATGTCGCCCTCGACGAGGGGGCCCCAGCGCACCGCCCAGCCGTGGCCGGTGGTCAGGCTGTCCAGCGCCACCGGCTCGAAACCGGCGGCCGCCAAGGCCTTGCAGGCATGCGCGCCGATATAGCCGGCGCCGCCGGTGACCAGAATCTTCATCGTTGCCCCCTGTCCGATTCGTCCGCCCGGTTATACGCCGATTCCGCCGGCGGGGAAGCCGCCGGGATCGGCGGTTGCGGCGTTAGCGGCCTGTTAACCCTTACGCCGCAGATTGTGCGTCGATCCGTATCGCTCCCGTTTTCGGCGAGCACCCATTCCCCGCGGGCCCGTAATCGAAGAATCGGGCCTCGCCCCGCCAAGGGAAAGGACACCACCATGGCGAAGATGCAAGTGTCTCAGCACCAGGCCCAGCAGAGCCGTTACTACGGGGTCAAGGGCTGGCTGTTGGTTTTCTATATCCTGATGATTCTCAGTGCCTTGTCCGCTCTGTCCAACGCCTTCAACGAGGCGAATGCGATGATGCTGGGCATGGAGATGGGCACCTGGCAGATGATCTCATTCGGGCAGGTCGCCCTGATGCTGCCGTTCCTGGTGCTGACGCCGATGAAACACCGGCTGATGCCGACTCTCGCCATCGTCTGCATGTGGCTGTCCGTCGTGCTGACGGTCGGCGTCTTCGCGATGAGCACGGCGGACTACGGAAAGAATCTGCAGGCAACCATGCGGGCCGCCGGCACCGATACCCTGCCGCCCGAGTTCTACGCGGCGATGGGGTCGTCCATGATCATCTTCATGGTCGCCCTGCCGGTCGTGTTCACCCTGCTGTTCACCTGGTACCTGCTGGCCTCCAAGCGGGTCAACGCGACCTTCCGGCACCGACTGCCGCAGAGCGAGGCAAGCTCGGCCACCTTCGGCCAGGCGCATTCCGATCCGGCACCCAGCGAGCCGGCGGCACCTTCCTTCACGCCCTCCACCGAGGTCTGACGGCGGGGCACGACGAGACCGGGCCGGCGCGCGTGCGGGGGCGGCGGTAGTCGGCCAGCGAGGGGGACCCGTCCGGGGGTCCCCCTCTCCTCATCTCAGGGCCGGACAAACGAAACGGGGGAGCCACCGGCTCCCCCGTTGCTTTTCCCGCGCGGTGCGGAACCGGCTACATGCCGTTCGCTTTCTCCCAGGCGGCATGGCTCCAGGCGCCGGTCGGCGCGGCGTTGATCACCGGATCGCTGGTGCCGGAGAGCAGCACTTCGACGGTCCGCTCATAGGCCGCCGGTTCCAGATAGCCGAGCCCCTTGCTGGAGCCGGGGATCAGCCGGGCGATCTCGCCCATCTGCCGGGACTGGATCGCCATCGTCGCGACGCCCGCCGGGTCGGCCTCGACGACGATCTCCGCCGCCTCCTCGACATGGTCGATGGCGTATTGCCAGCCCTTGATCGAACCGGCGATGAAGCGCGCCAGCTTGTCGACATAGGCCGGATCCTGGAGGTCGGATTCTAGCGCGTACAGCCCGTCCTCCAGCGTCGCCACGCCCTGGTCCTCATAGAAGAAGGTGACCAGCTCGTCCTGCTGCAGACCGGCGTCGATGACCTGCCAATACTCGTTGTAGATCATCGTCGAGATGCAGTCGGCCTGACCGTCGAGGATCGGGTCGACGTTGAAGCCCTGGCGCAGCACGGTGACGTCGGCGCCGGACCCCATGGTCTCCAGGCCCAGGCTGCTCATCCAAGACAGGAAAGGGTACTCGTTGCCGGCGAACCAGACGCCCAGGGTCTTGCCGGCGAAATCCGCCGGGGCGGCGATGCCGCTGGCCTTCAGGCAGGTCAGCATCATGCCCGAGCGGTTGAAGAACTGCGCCACGTTGACCAGCGGCACGCCGCGCTCGCGCGCCGCCAGCGCGGCCGGCATCCACTCGATGATGACATCGGCGCCGCCGGCGGCGGCGACCTGCGGCGGGGCGATGTCGGGACCGCCCGGCTTGATCGTCACGTCGAGCCCGACCTCGTCATAGAAGCCCTTGGCCTCGGCGACGAAATAGCCGGCGAACTGGGCCTGGGTGACCCATTTGAGCTGGATGGTGAAATCGTCCGCCGCCTGCGCCGTCGTGGCGCCGAGAGCGATCGCGGCGGTTGCCGCCAGGACCGTCAATTGCCGTTTCATGTGTCTTACCTCGCCTGTTCGCAGTTTCGTTTTGTCGTTTCCCCGTTCGGGCGGGCCGGTTCTTGCGTCCGGCCTCGCCTAACTCCTTTGTGAAGGATGCCAGAAAGTCAGCGTCCGCTCCAGCAGGGCCAGCGCGCCATAGGAGGCGGAGCCGGCGAGCGCGGCGACGGCGATGGTCGCCCAGACGAAATCGACGTTCAGCCTGGCCACCTCCGTCGAGATGCGGAAGCCCATGCCCTGGATCGGCGTGCCGAAGAACTCCGCCACGATGGCGCCGATCAGCGCCAGGGTCGAGTTCAGCTTCAGCGCGTTGAAGACGAAGGGCAGCGCACCGGGCAGACGCAGCTTCAACAGCGTCTGAGGATAGCTGGCGGCGTATGAGCGCATCAAATCGCGCTCCATGGCGCCGGCCACCTGCAAGCCGGCCAAGGTGTTGATCAGCATCGGGAAGAAGGTCATGACGACGACCACCGCCGCCTTCGACTGCCAGTCGAAGCCGAACCACATCACCATGATCGGCGCGATGCCGACGATCGGCATGGCGCTGATGGCGTTGCCCAGAGGCTGCAGCCCGCGTTGCAGGAAGGGCGAGCGGTCGATCGCCACGGCGACCAGGAAGCCGGAGCCGGAGCCGATGACGAAGCCGGGAATGACCGATTTGATGAAGGTCTGGTGGAAATCGACGCCGAGGGTGAACAGATTGGCGGCGAAGGTATCGGCCACCACGCTCGGCGCCGGCAGCAGAACCGGCGGCACCCGGAAGCCGACCGCCAGAATCTCCCACAGATAGACCAGCAGCCCGCCGAACAGCATCGGCACCGCAAGGCGGGCCCAGCGATCGCCGACCGTCGCCAGCAGCGCCATGCCGCGCCACACCAGCGCGACGATGGCCAGAAGGGCGAGGGCCGACGCCCAGGCACCGCCGGCGAAGACGAGGCCGTCGCGAATCCGCAGCAACAGCACGATTCCGAGCACGATACCGGCAGCAGCGGCGAACAGCCCCTCCGCCGCGACCAGGCGCCGCGAGACGACCGCCAGCGAGCCGACGAACAGCAAGGCGGCAAAGCCGACCGGGGCCGCATCGGCGATCCCGGAGACCAGCGACGCGGGCTCGCCTTCGAGGAGGCCGGCCGGTAGCAGGATCAACCCGCCGAGAACGAGCACGGCGACGGCGCCGCTCCAGCCGAACAGCCGCCGGTCGATGTCGAGGATCATCCTCAGCATCTCACCACCGCCCACCCCGCGCCCGGAGGGTCAGCCGCTCGGCCAGGCCGACCGCGCCGATGCTGGCCATGGCCAGGATTGCGGCGGCGATCAGTGCCGCCCACAGCGCGGTCATCTGGCCGTAATAGGAACCGAGCAGCAGCTTGGCGCCGATGCCGGCCTGGGCGCCGGTCGGCAACTCGCCGACGATGGCGCCGACCAGCGACAACGCGATCGCCACCTTCAGGCTGGGGAACAGGAACCTGGTCGCCGCCGGCCAGCGCAGCTTGGCGAAGACCTGCCGGCGGTCGGCGCTGTAGGTCCGCATCAGATCGAGTTGCAGCGGGTCGGGCGAGCGCAGGCCCTTGACCATGCCGATGGTGACCGGGAAGAAGCTGAGATAGGCGGAGATCACCGATTTCGGCATCAGCCCGGTGAAGCCCAGATTGCCCAGCACGACCACGATCATCGGCGCGATGGCGAGGATCGGGATGGTCTGCGAGGCAATGATCCACGGCATCAGCGAGCGGTCGAGAGTCGCCACATGGACGATTCCGATGGCGAGCAGGATGCCAAGCGCCGTGCCGAGCAGGAAGCCGACCAGGGTCGAACTCATCGTCACCCCGGCGTGATATAGCAGGCTGCGCTTGCTGGTGATATTCTGCTCGACCGTGCTCGACCACAGCTCGCCGGCGATCTGCACCGGCGTCGGCAGCACCGGCCGGTCCATCGACCAGGCGGCCTCGACAAGCTGGCCGATCGTCCACTCGGCGCCGCCGCGCTCAAGCTGGCGCACCACCCGGTCCTTGTTGAGCCACACGGCGGCGCCATACCAGACGACGAGCAGGCAGACGAGCACGGTGAAGACCGGCAGGGCATGGCCATGCCTCAAATGCTCCCAGAGCTGCGCCGGCCGGCTCGGAAATGAGAGCGTCGCGTCGGTCATTGCCGGGCGCCTTCGGCCAAGGATGTGGACTGGAGCAAGGCCAGCGCTCCCCCCTCACCCTCCCACGGCTTCGCCGCGGGCCCCTCCC
>JABDIP010000558.1 GCA_013003675.1 Inquilinus sp. | reverse complement strand
GCCCGGCAAGCATCCGACAGGAGGCAGGGGTTTGAGCGTTCTGGTCACCGGCGCCGCCGGCTTCATCGGCTTTCATACCGCGCTGGCGCTGCTGCGCCGGGGCGAGCGGGTCATCGGCCTGGACAATTTGAGCGACTACTATGATGTGGGTTTGAAGCAGGCACGGCTGGATCTGCTCGCCGCCGAGCCCGGCTTCGTCTTCGCCCGAATCGACCTCACAGACCGCGCGGCGATGGCGGCGCTGTTCGAGGCCGAAAACGATATCGAGGGCATCGTCCATCTGGCCGCCCAGCCCGGCGTCCGCTATTCGCTGGAAAACCCCTTCGCCTATGTCGACGCCAATGTTACGGGGCATCTGGTGGTGCTGGAGGAAGCCCGGCGCTGCGAGCGGTTGCGCCATCTGGTCTATGCCAGTTCGTCCTCTGTCTATGGCGAATCGCCGGCCGCGCCCTTCTCGACCGCCGACCGCGCCGACCGACCGGTATCGCTCTACGCCGCCACAAAGCGGATGGACGAGTTGATGAGCCACACCTACGCCCACCTCTACGATCTGCCGGCCACCGGCCTGCGCTTCTTCACCGTCTACGGCCCCTGGGGACGGCCGGACATGGCGGTCTACGGTTTCGGCAAGGCGATCCTGTTCGACGAACCGATCCGGGTATTCGGCAAGGGCGAGTTGAGCCGCGACTTCAGCTTTATCGACGACATCGTCGCCGGTGTGTTGGCCGCGCTCGACCGCCCGCCGAAATCAGGGAACGGACCACCGCACCGGGTCTACAACCTCGGCAACAACCATCCGGAGACGGTGTCGCGATTGCTGGCGATCCTGGAGCAGGCGATCGGCAAGAAGGCGCGCGTCATCCACGAGCCGATCCAACCCGGCGACGTTCCGGCGACCTTTGCCGACATCGAGGACAGCCGCCGGGAACTCGGCTTCGAGCCGGCAACCAGGCTGGAGGAAGGGGTCGCCCGGACGGTCGACTGGATGCGCGCCTACCACGGTCGCTGACCAGGTCACGCCGGGCGCCGATCCTGGCGCCGCGACAGTGAACCCGCAAATAGACTGGGAAGCGGCCGATCAGGCCTTTGTGCGGCGCTTTGTCGTGCGGCCGAGGCCGATCCTCTTGGCCATCTCCGAGCGCCGCTTCGCATAGTCCGGCGCCACCATCGGATAGTTCGACCTGAGGTTCCATTTCTGCCGGTATTCATCGGGCGTATGGCCATGCGCCGTCGCGATATGCCGCTTCAGCATCTTCTGGCCCCGGCCACACTCCAAGCAGACGATTTCGTTGTTCTTTACCGAACGCTTGATGGGCACCGCCGGCTCCGCGGCGGGCTGCTCCGCCTCGGCCGGTGATTCGAGCGCTACGAGCGTGTTGTGAACGCGATTTATCAGATCGGATAACTGATCGGCCGCCAATACGTTGTGACCGGCATAGGACGACACAATCTCAGTCGTCAAATTAAGCAACCGGCGATGGTCGATGCTCATCGTCTGCCCCTATTTTGGATCATGCTTTTTCTTCTCTGCTCATATTTGGCATGAAGTTATAAGCACTATGGAACATTTTTTGACACGAAGATCAAGCCCGCCTCGCAAAATCGGTACATAGATGACGAAAGGCAAACCGATGCGGGTAACAATGTCGGAGTCCATGGTCAAAGAACTCGCTCGGGAATGGTGGGAACTCACCTGCGAATCAACAGTATTCCGACCATCGGTCCGGCTCCCTTCGCGGCGATCGCCTCGCTGGGCTGTTGCGCAGACTGGCATTTTGTGAAACATGTCAATGCGGTAGAGGCGAATCACCGGCCGGAGGCACGGCGCCTTGAGCGGCGGCAATCCAAACGAAACGACCGTTCCCGACGGAGCCATCATCCGTCAGGCCCTAAGCGATCCCGCGCTCGCGAGCGACGATTTGCGCCTCTTCCTCTGCTTGGCCGTTGGCGCCGGAGCCTCTTTGGAGGCCTGCGCGAGGGCGACCGCGTTGGACCCAGCCGCGATCGAAGTCGCCTGGCGACGTCTCGCGGACCGAGGCTACCTGCCGGCGCCGACGCAAAAAGCGGCCGGCCGCGGTCCGCACCGCCCCGCCGCCCGCGGCGGACAGGCTAGGCTTCATAGCGACCTGCTGCGCCGGGGCCGGACGGCACCGACGGCGGAGATTCCCCCACACCCGGTTGTCGACGAGTTCAATAGCGAACGGCGGGCCAGGCCGCTCGGCACCGCGATGGCGTCGTTGCTCGGCGTCGACTTGGCGGCATCGGACGGGCGGACGGAGCCCGGCGCCGACCGCTTCCGGCTCTGGCTGCGCACCATCCTGCCGCCGGAAGACGCGGCGCTCCTGATATCGGCGCAGGATCACGGCGACGACGCGTGCCGACGACTGGCGCGGCGCTTTGCGGGGGCCGAGGACGAAGCGGCGCTCGACTCGCTGTTGGAAGAAACCCACGCGGCGGTAGCCCGGGCGAGAGCCGCGGTCGCCTGACCTGGCGTGCCCGAAAGGCTGATCGCAACTCCCCGGAACGGTGTGATGCGTGAATCAGCCTCTCGTTTATCGGAGGTGATCAAGATTCACGCTTCAGATCGATTCGATCTGAAGCGATCTTGATCTAGGGTCGGCCGGCATCCTGGGTGCCGGCACGCAAAGCCTCGGCGACATCGGCAACGCGGCCCCGCAAACCGAGATCGACCCAGGTCACCGGCGTCGGCCCGGGCGGCCGCGACGCCACCAGGGAGGTCGTCCCGGACGGTACGAGGGCTGGCTCCGGCCCGAGCGTCGCAACCACCAGGATCATCGCCAACCCGCCGAGCAACAAGGCCGTCGGCAGGCTCCAGCGTCGACCGGCAAGCCGCCACTGGCGCACCCGGCGAGAGAGTGGCAGCCGCCACCGGCCATGTCGTCGTCCGATGATTGGCTCGGCTTCGGTCGGCTCAGGCGGTGCGGTCCACGCCGGCGCCGGATCGACGACGCCATCGCGCACCGGCCAGTCCGATTCTAAGCGTGGCTCCGGCGCGGCGCCATATCCCAAGGGCAGAGCGGCACCCTTGCGGACCAGCAGATCGCTGGTCAGCGCCGCCGCCGGCCGGCTCATGACGCCCTCTGGTGTACCTCGGTGATCTCGGCGCGGCCGTTCGCCAGCGGCTGCTTTGTCGGGCGCACGCTCTGCATCGGCTTCAGTGCCGTGCCGCTGAGCCGCCGGTTTAGGAATTCCCACAACTCGGCGATTTCGCCCTTCGAGCGTGATTTGCCGGTCAACTCCATGACCGTCCGCCCATCGATCATGCTGGCGGCGAAGTCGACGCGCTGATGAACCAACGACGGCGCCACCGGGCCGTACTGCGACAGGGCAATCGCCGCCTCGGTGGTGATTCGCGCCCGCGGCGAGGCGCCGTTGATGACGAAAACCATCGGCTTGGAGAGCCGCTCCACCAACTCGACCGTCGCGCCGGCGGCGCGCAGGTCGTGCGGGCTGGGACGGGTCGGGATCAACACCAGATCGGCAACGTCGATGACGTGACCGATTGTCGATGTGATCGCCGGCGGCGTATCGATGATCAGCAGCTTGATGCCGAGCCGCTTCAATTCGTCGAGATCGCGATCCAGCTTGGCGACCGTGGTCTGGACGAAAAGCGGTTCATCCGCCTCCCGCTCGTTCCACCAATCGGTCAGGCTGCCCTGCGGGTCGGCGTCGATCAGCGCGACCGGCCCATACCCCGACGCTTCTGCCTGGACCGCGATGTGACCCGACAATGTCGTCTTGCCAGACCCGCCCTTTTGCGACGCTACCGCCAAAACCTGCATCGATGACCCCCGCTACGACCCGCATGACCGATGACCGGTTTCTCCCGAATTGTCGGCCGGCGGGTTGTATGAACCCGCCGATTGCCGACGCCCCCTTGGGAGAACCCGGCGCCCTTCGGAGCACGGGTCAATCTTTTCTTGCCTCGACCAGCCTAACGCGAACCGTAGCCGATTTGCCGGCTCTTTGACAGGCAGCTAATCAAACAGAGCTTGCGGCGCGGGTCAAGCTGTTGTGGCATCCTTCCGGTTGAACCGGATCATCTTGCGGTCGCCACTATATGTATGGTACTCGCCAAATCCATGGGAGCGCGGCCGCCGAGGCCGGCGCCCCGATTCGGGCGAACCGCTTGCGACGACAAGGCGGAGCCCGCTTTGGCCATCTGCGGATTGTAAGGATCGCGCCCATGAGAGACGAAAAAGAACCGCCCGTTATTCGGCGCGACCTGCCGGTGCTGCTGAAGGTATTCGGCACGCTCGGCGTATTGACAGGGTTACTGGTCGGCCTGTTCGCGGCGATCGAATTCCGCGGCGGCGGCTTCGAGGTGGCGGCGACGCCGATCGCCCTCGGCGTGCAGCTGTTCTTCTTCGGCATGATGATGCTGGCGGCGGCGGCGGCGCTCGACTTCCTCCATGGCATTCGCGATGCCCTGAACGGCGGCGGGGTTGAGTCGCGGCGTTATGGCCGCACCCGTTCGAATCGCGGTGCGCTCCTGGCGGCCAAGCTGGCGGCCGAGCCGGTCCCTCACTGAGCGGCCGCCCATCCGGACCAGCCGGTGCCGCCGGCACCCGGCGAAGCAAGGCTCGGCATCGGCGGCGCTAGACAGTGCCGTCGAACCGGGCACGGCGCGATCTGCCGCTGCCATCGCCACTCCGCATAAGCGTTGACAGCGCGGAACCGCCGTGGCGAAAGTTCCGGCTCACCGAGGATGGCCACGGCTCGGACCGAGGTCGAAGGATGGCGGAGGGGCCGGCGTGCCAGGACGATACCCAGCGGCATTGGCGAGGACGGGGCGACTGGCGCTGGCGTCTTGGGCGGTTCTCATGCTCGCGACGGGCCCTGCCGCCGGCAACGACTTCCCTACTTCGGCAAGGGTCGACTACGTCATCGGCTGCATGGCCGCCAACGGCCGGAGCCAGTTGACCATGGCCAAATGCTCTTGCAGCGTCGACTACATCGCGTCGCAGATGAGCTATGTCGAGTATGCGGAGATCGAGACGATCAAGCGCATGCGCCTCGTCCCCGGCGAGCGGGCAAGCGTGTTCCGGGACGTGCCGGCCGCAAACGATGCGCTTGACCGCTTCCAGCTTATCCAGGTCGAAGCCGACCTGCAGTGCTTCTGACGCCGACCGGGATCAGGATTCCCGCTGACCGCCGGCGGATGCCGGGAGTGCCGAAACCCAACTCTCGTCGGTCCGAGCGGTTGTTGGCCGGGATCAGGTCGCCGGTGCCGGCTTGACCGTCCAGCTTCCGGAGAAAATGTTCTCCTCGCTGTCCAGGACCTCCACCTCGATGACGCCTTCGCCCTCTGGCAGGAAGGAGAAGTGAAAGCTCGGATCCTCGCTCATCGAGATATCGGCCTCGATGTCCAGAACCCTCTGGCCGCCATAGCTGACGCGCACCGTACGGACATAGTGCGGCGGCACGTAGTTGCGCGAGATCTGGTCGAACTGCATGCCGGTGTTGTTGGGATGACTGATCAGCAGCTGCGCGTTGACCGGCGTCTGAGCGACAATGGTTTCCGGCAGGTTGAAGCGCATGCTGCCCAGCCGCGAGGCGGCGACTTCGGGGTCCTTCATCGCCGGCGCCGAGCAACCGCCGGCGGCCTTCACATAGGATCTGGTCATGATCGAGCTGCCGTCGCTCAACTCGGCGACAGCGTGGATGTAGGTGTATTCGTTGACCCGGACGCGGGTGGTCAGATCGACCGCCGTGATATCGTCGCCGAATTCGAACTTCCCGACCATCGGCACCGGGTTGTCGTCCACCAGCAGCCACAGACGCTCGACCGACAGCTCTTCGCTCTGCGGAAAGGTCGCGGTAACCCGGATCGGCACGATGGCCGCGTCATGGGCGCGATACGGCGCCTCCATGGTGAGCAGATCCGGACGGTCGACGATCGTCTGATCCGGGAAGTAGATCTCGGCGAGCTCCGCCCAGCGGCCCTCGTCCTCGGCGGTCTGTGCGGTCGCCACCGGCGACACCGCGGCCGCCACGGCGAATAACACGACAACAAGCGATGCCGGGAAGGCTACGCGCCATCCGAGGTGCCTCATTTCACTGCTCCTTCCATCTTCGATCGCCGGCGGCGATGGTCGTCATTCCCATTCCAGCTCGGCGAAGGCGGCGGTTACGTTGCGGCGGTGATACTCGTCGAAGAGAACCCACCGCTCAGCATGCCTGCGGCCAACCTCCTCCACTGCCTGCTGGATCGTCCCCCGCGCGCGCTGCACGGTGCGGATTTGCGTGACCAGATCCTCCAGATACCGGCGCTGCGCCACCATCGCCTCCGGCCATTGCCCGGCGACCGGACCATGACCGGGGACAACCCGCTCGGCCGGAACCTCCTCGAGCCGATCAAGAACGTCGAGCCATCCTAGCACGCTTCCGTCGAGAATCGGGATATGGTCGATACTGACCAGATCGCCGGCGAACAGGGTCGCCGTCCGGCGGTCGAAAACCGTCAGATCGTTATTCGTATGCGCGGTTTCGTGCGCGGTCAATTCCAGTACCCGTCCGCCCAGGTCGATCTCCAACCGGTCGGACACAGGCATGTCGGTCGGCAGCATCAGCACCTTCGAGGCCGCCTCCGACCCAACGGTATCCTTGAAGCTGGCAAGGTAGGCGTCGGCGCGGGCCATCAGCGCGCCCTGCAGCCTGGCGTGGGCGACCAGCTCTGGCGCGTCGTCGACAAAGGCGCCGTTGCCGAACAGATGGTCGAAGTGAACATGGGTGTTGATCAGATAGCGGATCGGCAGATCGGTGCGCTGGCGGATGGCGGCGCGAAGCCGCCGCCCCACCGCCGGGCTGCCGCCGCTGTCGATGACCGCGACCGCCTCGCCGCCGACGATGAATCCGATATCGGCGATATCGCCCGCATTGGCGCGGCTCGGCGTCTCGTCGTGGCCGCGATGCACGAAGACGCCGTCGGCGATCTCGTCCATCGGCAGGGGAGTGGCCGCAGGCGCCGTTTCCTGCGCCTTTGCCGTGCCAAGGCCCAAGCAGGCGCACAGGGCCGCCACGATCCGGATCGGGCTGGGATGCCGGCGCCTCGCCATCGGCGGAGAATCTCCTTGCCGTTCGTTCCCCCCGAGGATACCGAAAGTCGGCAACGGCGCCAAATCGCCGCGATACGGAAGGCACCACCATATGGCGGCGGGAGGCTCTTCAAATGCGCGGCCGCTCCGATACTATGGCGCCGACGGCGGTGACCGAAGGGCCGCGAACGACCGCGGAGAGCGAGGATCGATGACAGGCCGGGCCGACATCCGACACGACGACCCAACGCGGTTCGCCATCGTGGCGACGGCGATCCTGCTTTCCCTGGCGGCCGCCATCACGCCACTCGCGGCGGCGGCGCAGCGACCCGGCGCCGCCGATACCGTCGTCATCGGCTATCTGACGCAAGAGGAGGAGCCGCCGATCCCGCTATCCTTCCTCGATCCCATACTGACCGACGAGGGGCTGCAGGGGGCCCGGCTGGCGCTGTCGGACAACAAGTCGACTGGCCGTTTTCTGGGTCAGGATTTCACCCTCCGCGAGGTCGTCGTGCCGATCGACGGCGATCCGGCGGCGGGCTTTCGCGAGCTGACCGCCGAAGGGGTCAACCTCATCGTCGCCGATCTGCCGGCCGACGACCTGCTCACGGTGGCCGACCTCGACGAGGCCGCCGACATGCTGCTGTTGAACGCCCGGCCCCGCGACGACCGGCTGCGCAATGCGGATTGCCGGGCCAACGTGCTGCACACGATTCCCAGCCGGGCGATGCTGGCCGACGGGCTGGCCCAGTATCTGGTCGTCAAGCGTTGGACGCGATGGTTCCTCGTCGTCGGCCGGCACCAGCCCGACCGGCTCTTCGCCGACGCGATGCGGCGCGCGGCGCAGCGCTATCGCGCCGAGATCGTCGAGGAAAAGGACTGGACTTTCGAGGCGGGCAACGCCCGCGTCGACACCGGTCACGTCACCCTGCAGCGGACCGTCCCGGCATTCAGCCGGGCGGCCGACCATGATGTCGTGATCGTCGCCGACGAAATGAACGAGTTCGGCGAGTATTTCAGTCACCGAACGTTCCTGCCGCGCCCGGTGGCGGGCACCCAGGGGCTGGTGCCAACGGCATGGAGCCGGGTGTTCGAACAATGGGGCGGAACCCAGCTTCACTCGCGTTTCCAGCGTCAGGCCGGGCGCTGGATGACCGAACGCGACTACAGCGCCTGGATGGCGGTCCGCGCGATCGGCGAGGCGGCGACCCGGGCCGGATCGGTCGAGCCGGGCGTCATCGCCAACTACATCCGCGGACCCGACTTCGAACTGGCGGCATTCAAGGGACAGGGGCTGACCTTCCGGGAGTGGGATGGCCAGCTGCGCCAGCCGGTGCCGCTGACCGGGCCGAGGATCCTTGTGTCGGTGTCGCCGCAGGAGGGTTTTTTGCACCCGTTCTCGGAACTCGATACGCTGGGGCACGACCGCCCGGAGAGCGATTGTCGCAAGTAGGACCGCCGCGCAAGGGCGGCGAGTGCAGGGAGGATCACGATCGTGAATTCAGCGCGCGTTACCGGCATCGCCGCACTTGCCGCGGTGTTCCTGGCCGTCCCCGCGCGGGCGGAAACCATCTATGTATCGAACGAGCGCGACAATACCGTCTCGGTGATCGACGGTGGCACCCTGGAGCTGATCGACACCATCAAGGTCGGTCGGCGACCGCGCGGGATCACGTTCAGCAAGGACCGGTCGGTTCTTTACGTCTGCGCCGGTGACAGCGACCGCATCGATATCATCGACCTGTCGACCAATCGGGTGATCGGCCGGCTGCCCTCGGGTCCGGACCCGGAGTTGTTCGTCCTGCACCCCGATGGCGGCACGCTCTACATCGCCAACGAGGATGACAATCTGGTCACCGTCGTCGACGTGGTCGGCAAGCGGGTGGTGGCGGAGATCGAAGTCGGCGTGGAGCCGGAGGGCATGGGCATCAGCCCCGACGGGCGGATCCTGGTGAACACGTCGGAAACCACCAACATGGCGCATTTCATCGACACCGTGACGCATGAGATCGTCGACAACGTCCTGGTCGACAGCCGGCCTCGGGTCGCCCAATTCAACAACGATGGCAGCAAGGTCTGGGTTTCTTCGGAAATCGGCGGCACCGTGGCGGTTATCGATGCCGACAGCCGCGCGATACTGCGAACGATCGAGTTCGAGATCCAGGGCGTCCCGCGCGAGGCGGTCCAACCGGTCGGCATCGCGCTGACCAGCGACGGCACCAAGGCCTACGTGGCGCTGGGCCCCGCCAACCGGGTGGCGGAAATCAACCAGCAGACCCTCGAGGTCGAGCGCTACCATCTGGTCGGCCAGCGGGTCTGGAACCTGGCGCTTTCGCCGGACGAGTCGAGGCTGTACACGACCAACGGGGTCAGCAGCGATATGTCGGTGGTCGATCTGGATGAGGGGCGCGTGGTCCGGACGATCGGTGTCGGCCGCCTTCCCTGGGGCGTCGTTTCCCGCCCATGAGACGGCACCGGTCAGCGACGGCCAGGCAGGATCCTGTTCCGCACCAGCCAGCGCACGCCGTGCATCCAGGCGCGGTCGTTGTCGCCCCGTATGTCGGCGACCCCCCTGGCGACGACCTCCCTGGTGTCGGCGTCCCGCACGGTGATCCGCACGACCAGGATCAAGGTGCTGACCTTGTGGATCAGGCCGGTCACGTAGACATCGGCGCCGAACTCGACGGCGATCGAGGCCTCGCACCCGTTGCAGCCATAGCGGTTGCCCAGGGCGTCGATGCGCTCGGCGGCGGGGGAGAGGTCGACCAGCGCGTAGTCGTCCGGGGCCTGCGCCAGCAGCAGGCGCAGCTCGTCGCTCACCCGACGCAGCCGTTGCGGCAAATCCTCGGCAACCGCCTCGCCGCTCGTGTCGTAGATCTCGAAATCGAACACGGCTGTCTGTTTCGGCGCCGCCAGCGCCACGGCCGGGACGCTGAAGAAGAGCAGCGCGACGACGGCCAGCGCCAGCGCCGAGCGGCGGCGGGGTCGGCCGGCCGCGACGTTCTCCGCGCCGTTGCCGGAGCGCTGTTGTTGCTGGCGACCGCCCTCCCCGCCGCGGCGCAACCGAAAGACCCCGACTGGCCATGCGTCCAGCGGCTGGTGCCGACGCTGTCGCCGGGTCAGATCTGGCAAGGGCCGCCGATCGACGATCTCGGGGCGGCCTGGCGCGACGACCCGGAGGTCGCCGCCCTGGTCGAGCGGGTAACCTCGCGCCGGATGTCTCTGGAGGATGCCACGGCGGCGACGGACCGCTTCGCCGGGGAGTTGCGGCACGACCGGACGCGGAGACTGACCCTGTTCTTCGCCGGAACGTTCGAGCAGATCAACGAGTCCCGCATGCAGGCCATCGCGGCGATCCGGCGCTACGCCCGGACCCAGGTGGTCCTGATCGATCGGCTGTCCGCGCAGGTCCGCGAGATCGAGAACCTGGAAGCCGATTTGGCCGCCGATGCCGAGCGCATCCGCGACCTCGGCGAGAGCATCGAGATGGATCGGCGCATCTTCGCCGACCGCCGCCGTGCCCTGCGGCCGCTGTGCGAGCAGCCGGTATTGCTGGAGGAGAGGCTCGGGGTCCTGGCGCGCGCCGCCATGGTCCATCTCGACTGACATCGCCGGCCCTCCGCCGTCAATCCACGTGCGGCGCCGGCTCCACCGGCTCCAGCGCCAGACCGGCGGCCGACCAGCCATCGCTCCCGTCGGGATACCAATAGACGTTTCGATATCCCCATGCCGCGGCGCGCTTCGCCGCGTTCCAGGACATCCAGCAATCCGGCAGGCAGAAGAAGACCAACCTGGCCGCCGGCCGCCCGCCGCCGAGTCCGGCCAGATGTTCCGAGAAGTACCGGTGCTGGCCATCCGACAGCACGCCGAATCCGACATTCGGCAGCCAGATCGCGCCGGGCAGGCTGTGCCGCGGCTTCGGGGCCCAAACCGTCGTTTCCGGCAGTCCGGGCGGTCGTGGCGGTCGCGGCAATACGTCGATCAGGATCGTGTCGCCGCCATCGGCGATCAACGCCCGAACCTCCGCCGTGTCCACCGTGATCGCGCCCGGTACGCGGTCCGGCACCGGGGCGCGATACTCGGACATCCGATAGCCGTCGGGAACCGGCACCTGGGCCAGGAGCGGCGCGCCGGGAATGACGCAGACCGACAGGGCCACACCCAGGGCCAGCACACCCAGGTGGCGGCCCCTGGTGGCGTGGTCGGGCCGGCTCACGGCGCCGCGGCGGTGTCCACGACGATCAGGTTGCCGGCCCGGTCGAGGAGCGGCACCTCGTAGCTGGCCAACAGCCGGTTGATCTCGTCCTGATGGTCGCGGATGAAACCGTTCAGCCAGTGCCGCCAGTCCGGCTCGTCGCCGCGGATGCCCATGGTGATGCGGTACTGCAGCCGCGCCGGGCCGGGATCGGACAACAGCGGCACGACGACCAGCGGAACATCCTGCCGCTTGGCGAAGTATCCGGCGATCGGCCCCCAGATCAGCGCCATGTCGGTGGCGCCGCTGGCGACGTCCTCCACCGCCCGCCTCGCCGGCTGATCCGCCCGGGTGTCGATGTTGAGCTGGTACGGCTCGATATTGCTCAACCCATAGAACGAAAGCAGATTGGCCGGTGGCGTCTGGGCCACCACGCCGATCCGCTTGCCCAGCCAATAGGGATCGGCCAGGGTTTCCGGCTGCACGTCCTGATCGGCCCGGTAGACCATCGCGTAGGTCGACCGGTAGTAGGCGTTGGTGTTCTGCATCAATTCTTCGCCGGACGCCGTCCCCATCACCAGATCGCACCGGCGGGCGGCCAGCGTGTTGCGCACGAAGCCGATTGTCTGAGGCCACCACGTATAGACGACAGGGATGCCGAGTTCGTCGGCGATCATCTCGGCAAGCCTGTTCTCGAAACCGTCCAGGGCTTCGGTCGAGTATGGCGGCAGGTTCGGATCGGCGCAGACCCGAAGCTCCGTACGCGTGCTCACTTCCTGCGCAACCGCGCCGCCCGCCAGCCCGGCCACTACCAGCAGGAACCCGGCAAGCCAGACGCCACCGACGCCGACTGCCGGCCATTTCTTCGATGGTAATTCGTTCGCCATGCCTCGCCTCCGGGCGGTTCCGCTTCCTGCTGCCAATCGCCCCGACGCCGGGCACTCCCGTGTCAGCGACGGTTTCGCGATTCGATCCACTCTTCCCGTCGACCTGGGTCCCCTTTCCCTATTTAGGCAGGCGCTGCGGCCTGCCCCGGTCCAGGGCGCCATCCGTGCGCGCTTTGAGATAGCCGTAGATGTCGTTCATGTATTCCATGACGTTGGGGTCGAAGGCGAAGGACGGCATGACGCTGTTCCCGGTCGCCCCCTGCGCCTGGCGGCCGTTGACCACGACCTCGGCGAAGGCGACGTAGTCGAGACTCTTGAGCGATTCGACCAGGGCCGGCGCGAACGACGAGCCGAGCCCGTCCGGTCCGTGGCAGACGTGGCACGAGGAATGATAGCGGCGATAGCCGTTATAGGTGCCCCGATCCACCTTGCCGTCATCGACGTGGTAGGGGTTGTCGAGCGGGTCGATCTCCGCCGTCAGATCGTTCGGCGCCGGCGGAACGGTGCCCTCCTGCGCCTCGGCCGGGATCATTGCCGCGCCGTTGACGAGCGCGATGGCCGCCGCGATTCTGCAAAGCAAACTTCTCATCGTCGTCCTGCCTGACATTATGTTCTCGAGCCCTTTGTCGAGTTGCACCCTAACCGCGGTGCGTGGCCGCGGGAACCGTCTCGTGATCGGGACAAGTCGGCTGGCCACCACAGCGCGGCCGCGGGACGGCAGTCAGCCCAAAAAGGCCTGGCTCCCGGTTTGAACCGGAAGCCAGGCCCCAGGAAACAGGGCAGTCAGCCCAGCCTGCGACGATCAGTTCGGCAGGCCGAACACGGTCAGCACACCGCCGAGCCGCGTGTAGTCGCCGAGCGCCTTGTGCGCGCCGACCGCACCAAGCCCTTCGCTGTCACCGGTCAGACCGGCCGCCAGGCCGATGCCGGCCCAGCCGCCAACGCCCGAGAGCACGCCGATGTACTGCTGGCCATTGTGCTCATAGGTGTTGATGTTGCCGATGATGCCGGACGGGGTCTTGAAGCGATACAGCTCCTCGCCGTCCTCCATGTCGACGCCGACCACATAGCCTTCCAGCGTGCCGTAGAAGGCAACGCCACCGGCCGTCGTCAGGGCGCCGCTCCAAACCGCGAACGGTTCGGGCTTCGACCAGACGATCTCACCCTTCGCCGCATCCCAGGCGATGAAGTTGCCCATGCCGCCGTGCGAATTCGGCGCCGGGAACATCGACAGGGTCGCGCCGATATAGGGCTGACCGGAGGAATACGAGACCGCGAACGGCTCGTAGTCCATGCAGATGTGGTTGGTCGGCACATAGAACAGGCCGGTATCCGGCGAGAACGATGCCGGCTGCTGGTCCTTGCTGCCGAGCGCGGCCGGGCAGACGCCCTCCGTGTTAACGTCCTCACCCTGGACGAAGGTGCTGTACTGGTCGAGCACCACCGGACGACCGGTCGCCATGTCGACATGGCTGGCCCAGTTGACCGTCGGGTCGAACTTCTCGGCCACCAGCAACTCGCCGGTCTCGCGGTCCAGCGTGTAGCCGAAGCCGTTGCGGTCGAAATTCACCAGAACCTTGCGCATCTGGCCGCCGATCTCGATGTCGGCGAGGATGTTCTCGTTGATGCCGTCGTAGTCCCACTCGTCGAACGGAGTCTTCTGGTAGACCCATTTCGCCAGGCCGGTGTCGGGATCGCGTGCGAAGATGCTCATCGACCATTTGTTGTCGACCCGCTCGCCGTTCAGCGCCCGCTGCGCCGGATTCCACGTCCCCGGGTTGCCGGTGCCGTAGTAGATCAGGTCGAGATCGGGATCGTAGGTGTACCAACCCCACGTGGTGCCGCCGCCGATCTTCCACTCGTCGCCGTTCCAGGTGGAGACGCCGAGATCGGCTTCGCCGATCGGCTTGCCCATCATCATGGTCTTGTTGGGGTCGATCAGCGCTTCGCTGTCCGGTCCGGTGGAATAGGCCCGCCAGACACGCGAACCGTCGTTGGTGTTGTAAGCGGTCAAGCTGCCGCGAACGCCGAATTCGCCGCCGGAGATGCCGATGAAGACCTTGTCGCGCACCACGACCGGTGCCGCCGTCAGCGTTTCGCCGCGGGCGTGGTCGCCGTTCTTGACGCTCCAGATCGGCTCGCCGGTCTTGGCATCGAGCGCAACCACGGTGTTGTCGGCCTGGGCCAGGAATACCTTGCCATCCGCCACCGCGACGCCGCGATTGACGGTATCGCAGCACATGACCGGAATGACCGACGGATCCTGCCTGGGCTCGTAGCTCCAGATGATCCGGCCGTTGTCGTTCAGATCCAGGGCATAGACGATGTTCGGGACCGGCGTATGGATATACATCGTATCGCCGACCACGATCGGACCGCCCTCATGGCCGCGCAGAACGCCGGTCGAGAATGTCCACTTGACCTGCAGATCGCCGACATTGCCCGTGTCGATCTGATCGAGCTGGCTGTAACGATGACCTTGATAGTTCCCGAGCTGCATCGCCCAATTGGACGGGTCGCTCTGCATGTTGATCACGTCTTCATTCGCGGCAACGCCGCCGGCGATAGCCGTTGCCGTAACGGCGACCAAGGCAAGCCTATATAACTGCATTGTCTCCTCCCCAATTGCCGCGCACCACTGGCGCGGACAACGAATTGCGTGAACCGCCTTTGCACCTGCCCGGCCAACGCAATTTTCTTCTACGGTGACGTTGCCGGATAGTCAGATTAACCATTCCAGTCGGGCTCGGTAAATCGATTTTTTTCCACAATGTTCGACGAATGCGCGACAAAGCCAATGGGCGCCTCCGTTCGTCGGCTGTTGCCGTTTTCACAAACTGAGCCATCATTGGTGTGGCCGTCCCGTCGACCCGGGCAACTGCAACCCCGCTACAAGGCATGGAGGAACCGATGATCGAGCTTGTTCTGGTCGTGTGCAGCCTGCTTCAGCCCGACGACTGCCGGTTCCAGCGCCCTGGTTTCGAGTCCGTCTACGGCAGCATGCGCACCTGTGTCATCCAGGGTCAGATCGCCGCGGTCCGCTGGCAGGATCAGAATCCGGACTGGCGGGTGCGCCGTTGGACCTGCGACATGCCGAGGGCGTGAGTGGTGCGCCGCCGGACCGGCGGCGCGGAATGTCACCCGCCGCCCTTGCGCCGGATCAGGCCGCGCTGCGGATCGTAGCCGACCACCGCCACCAGGAAGAATGCCAGGCCGCAGCCGGCGGTGACTCCCGCCGATATCGGGTTGAATTGGCCGTAGGCGGCGAAGCGAACCAGCTCGACCGCGTGGCTGAACGGGTTCGTCAGGGCCAGCCAGTAGATCGCCTCCGCCGCCGACTCGCGCAGCCGCCACAGCGGGTACAAGGCGGAGGAAATGAAGAACATCGGGAAGATCACGAAATTCATCGTCCCGGCGAAATTCTCCAGCTGCCGGATATAGACCGAGAGCAGCAGGCCGAGCGCGCCCAGCATCAGCCCGCTCACGAACACCGCCGGCAGCGCGAGCAGATAGCCGCCGGGCGGGAACCCGACGCCGAGCAGGTACCCGGCCGCCAGGAACGCGTAGACCTGCGCGACCGAGAGCAGGGTTCCCGCCATCAGCTTCGCGAGCAGTAGGAACCAGCGCGGCAGCGGCGCGGTCAGCAGCAGGCGCATCATGCCCATTTCCCGGTCGTAGACCATCGAGAGCGAGGACTGCATGCCGTGAAACAGCAGCACCATGCCGGTCAGCCCCGGCAGAACGTATTCCTGGTACGGCGTGTAGGTCTGGTAGGGCGGGATGATCGAGATGCCGAAGACGTTCTGGAAGCCGGCGGCGACCACGATCAGCCACAACAGCGGCCGCACCAGCGCCGAGATCAGGCGCCCGCGCTGCTGCACGAAACGGACGACCTCGCGGCCGGTCATGGCGCCGAGGGCGGCCAGCGCATGCGACGGCGTCATGCCGGCGTCGCCCCCGTCGCGGTCAGGCGAAGGAACGCGTCGGACAGCGTCGCCGTCGCCGAGCCTTCGACCAGCGCCGCGGGCGTGCCCGATCGCAGGACCCGGCCGCGGTCGAGGATGACGACCCGATCGGCGCGTTCCGCCTCGTCGACCAGATGGGTCGCCCACAGGACGCCGAGATGCCGGTCGGCGCGCAGCCGCAGGATGTGATCCAGCAGGTCGGCGCGGCTGGCCGGGTCGAGGCCGACCGTCGGCTCGTCCATCAAAAGCAGGCGCGGGCGCGGCAACAAGGCCCGCGCCAGCTCGATCCGCCGGCGGTTGCCGCCGCTGAGCTGGCGCGCCGCGTCGGCGCGGCGCTCTGTCAGGCCGACGCGCGCCAGTTCCTCGTCGATCCGCTGCCGCGCCAGGCGCCTGCCGAGCCCATGCAACCTCGCATGGAACCGGAGGTTGCCGGCGATCGTCATATCCAGGTCGAGGGTCGGTTGCTGGAAAACGATGCCGATGGCGGCCAATGCGGGCACCGCGTTGTGACGGATGTCATGGCCTTCGATCAGGATGCTGCCGGCATCGGCCACGAACAGGCCGGAGAGCAGTTGGAACAACGTCGTCTTGCCGGCGCCGTTGGGGCCCAGCAGGGCGACCATTTCGCCGTTGTCGACGCGCAGGCTGACACCGTCCAACGCGCGGATCGCGCCGTAGCTCTTGCTCACATCGCGCACGTCGAGCACCGGATCGCGGTCGCCGCCGTTCCGCTCTCCGGTCATGGCACGGCACGGTGGCGGTCGGGCCCGGCGCTGTCGGCCGCCGTGTCGAGGCCGGCCAGGAGGCCGGGCCGCTCCGCCAGAAGCCGCCGCCGCGCCGCCTCGACCGCCGCATCGTCGGCGTGGCGGGGGCGTGGCAGGAGGACCGGCATCTCATGCACGACGCGGCCGGGACCGGCGGAGAGAAAGACGATCCGGTCGGCCAGGCACAGCGCCTCGCGCAGGTCGTGGGTCACGAACAGGACCGTCGTCGGGCGCGACTTCCACAAATCGAGCAGTGCCGTGCGCAGACGGTCGGCGATCGGCGCATCGAGGGAGACGAAGGGCTCGTCCAACAACAGCAGCTGCGGCTCGATGGCGAAGGCGCGGGCCAGTGCGACGCGGCGTTGCATTCCGCCGGAAAGCTGGCTCGGATAAGCGTCCAGCACATCGCCGAGTTCCATCTCGACCAGCAGGCGGCGGGCGGCCGCGTCGGTCTCGTCGTCGAGGACGAGCCTGACATTGTCCAGCACGGTCAGCCACGGCATCAGCCGTGGGGTCTGGAACATATAGCCAATCCGCCGGTCGGCCGGCGCCGCGTCGAACGCGATCTCGCCGTCGAAATCGGAATCGAGCCCGCCGATGAGATTGAGCAGCGTGGTCTTGCCGCACCCCGACGGTCCGACCAGGCAGACGAGCTGTCCCTCCGGGATGTGGAATTCGAGGCCGCTGAGAGCGGCAGGCCCGGGGGATCCGTTGCGCGCCGCGTAGATCTTTCGGCGCACATTGATGTCGAGACCGTTCACGACCGCCACCCGGACAGGCGACGCTCCAGCGGCCGCAGGATGAATACCTCGATCAACAGGATCACCGCCACGAAGGCCAGCGTGTAGGCGAGGATGCTGGTGATGTCGAAGAACTGGAAGAACACGTGCAGTTGGAAGCCGACGCCATTCGACCGGCCCAGCAGTTCGACCACCAGCACGATCTTCCAGATCAGCGCCAGGCCGGAACGGGCCGACGCCATCAGATAGGGATACAATTGCGGCAGATAGACCTGCCGGAAGCGCCGGCGGCGCGGCACCCGGAATGCCTGGGCCACCTGCAGCAGGTCGCGGTCGACGGCGCGGGCGCCCTCGCGGATGGTCACAACCACCGTCGGGATCTTGTTGAGCGCGACCGCCACAATCGCCGCCACCTCGCCCAGGCCGAACCAGACGTAGCAGAGGATGATCGTGACCAGGGCCGGGATGTTCAGGCCGATGACGAGCCAGCCATCGAAGAACGCGTCGACGCGCCGGCTCCGGCCCATGGCGATGCCGATCGCGCTACCGATCACCATCGCCAGGAAGAAACTTGCCGCCACCCGCGCCAGGGTGACCGAGATGTGGAACGGCAGGCTGCCATCGGCCACGTGCCCGACAAGGCTGCGACCGACGGCGTACGGCCCCGGCAGCACGCGGCTGTCGATCAGCGCCGCGATCGCCGCCCAGAGCGCGACGAACAGCACGAGGGAGATCGCCCGCAGGCCGGGCCCCGACGGCCAGCGCCAAAGCCGGCCCGGCAGCCGCCCGATCGCTGGCTGCATCGCCAATGTACCTAGAGACCCTTCCGAGCGGTACCTGCGGGCAGCATCGACCACGGCGGATCGGCTGCCGGGAGCCGATGGGCCCGAGGCGTCATCTCAGCCCGGCTTCTCGGAAACGCGGTGCGGACCGCAAGCATTGCCTGGACCGCCTCCTAGAACCCGAAATGGGGCCAGAAGGTGCCGGCTGCCAATTCTGCGGAGCTGCCGGTCAGCTTCTCCCCGCCCAGCTCGGCCATGACGGAGAACATGGTTTCGGCGGCTTCGATCTCGGCAGGCCCGAAGGACCGCGGTATGCCGGCGCGGTGGGCGTCGCGGAGCGCGATCAGCGTCTTGTCGTCCGCGGCCCGCGTCATCGGGCGAAGCCGCTCCCATTCGGCGTCGGACTCGGCAAGGATCTGCTTGGCGGCCCGCGACGCGGTCAGCAGACCTTCAATGACGGCGGGGTGCTCGACCGCCCACTCTTCGCTGAAGACCCAGCCGAGCAGCGGCGGCGGCGTCTCGACGCCGAGCGCCGGCAGCATCGCCGAGACGCTGACAAGCTCGGTCATTCCGGCCGCCGCCAGCCGCGCATTGTAGTGCCAGAAATTCAGGACCGCCGGCAGATCGTCGCTGGCGATCAATTCGTTGAGCAGCGGCGGAGCGCCGAATACCGGCTCGACCGCGTCGGCGAGGTCGATACCCTGGGTGCTCTGTGCATAGGCCTGCAACAGCAGCCAGCTCTTGTCGACCGGGCCGCCGGCGATCCCCAGCTTGCGGCCTGCCAGATCGGCCAGACTGTCGATGCCGGAATCGGGGCGCACCATCAGCGCTCCGACGGTCAGCGAATAGGGTGCGAAGGTATAGTCGGCGCCCACGGCACGCTGGCGCGACACCCAGAGCCAATCGGACACGATCACATCGACCGCCCCACCCTGCAGCGCCACCGCCGAGGCGTTGTTTCCGGCCATGTCGACCACCTCAAGGACAAAGTCGTTCGCCTCGTCGAGGCCGTGATGCCTGATGACGTCGAGTTCCCAATTGACCGTCCCGAACTTGAGGGCGCCGAGGCGCAGCACGGGCAACGGCTCGGCGGCCAACGCCGCCGGGTTCGTCATGACGGCGGCAATCATTGCCAGAACGGCAAGCGCGCCTCGTCGCATTATCATGGCCATTTCCTCCCACCGATGGCGCCTGCCGGAAACGACTCCGGTGGCTGGTGCCGGTTCGACCGGCATTGTCTGCGGCACATTATAAGGGCAAGGGTCCGTGCTATGGCAATCAATCCGGCGACACGGTGGTCCGAATCCGGCCGAGTCGGTTCGGTTCGGCGTTACGCGCCGGGACAGTCGATTTCAGTTGCGGTTGACGGGTGGGGATGGTGGGCACGACTGGGATTGAACCAGTGACCCCTACGATGTCAACGTAGTGCTCTCCCGCTGAGCTACGCGCCCTACCGGCGACGGACAGGCCGTCATTCGACGCGGGGGTTTACCACCAACCTATTCGCCGTGCAAGGGCCGGCGCCGCGCCTTCAGGTTTGCAGCAACTGATCGACCTGATCCACCAGGTCCCTCAGATGGAAGGGCTTTGACAGGATCTGTGCCTGCTGTCCGCCCTGGTTGCGGTGTTTCATGGCGATGGCGGCAAATCCGGTGATGAACATGACCTTCAGCCGCGGTGCGATCACCGAAGCGCGGCGCGCCAACTCGATCCCGTCAACGCCGGGCATGACGATATCGGCCAGCAAGAGCTCGAAATTCGAATCGGCCAGGGCTGCCAGCGCTTCGGCGCCATCGGCCACGTCTTGCACCTCATGCCCGGCCCGGCTCAACGCCATGGCCAGGAATCGCCGCATCGACTCGTCATCCTCGGCCAACAGTATTCGCGCCATCAACCCCTCCGACGAAGGCCCTTTCCAGGCTCGGCGATCGCGCCGGATCGCTCGCTTCGCGCAAGATTCCGTGTAGCCGGCCGCATGCCCCGCAATGTCCGGGCGCTGCTGGGTGCCGACCGGGCGATCATGGGGCACCGCAACTCCCGTTGCAATGCACAAGCAGATCGTCCCGGGATATGGCAACGGTATCGGACGACGACGGCTGGCCGCGCGGCCCAATGAGCACCATATCAAGGATCGTGCGGCGACGAGCCACCGTGACAGGTGCGTCATTTCAGGTTATGAAATTGCCATGGATTGTCGGGTCAACGGCGAAACGGGTCTCGATCACGGGCTGGAGATTCTCGCCCCGAGCGAGTGGCGTCTGCCGATCGTGCTGG
>JABDIP010000546.1 GCA_013003675.1 Inquilinus sp. | reverse complement strand
GCCGGGGAGGGTGAGTTGGACCGTTTTGCGATCATCGTGCGGATCGCCCTGGTGCCTGGAAACCGACCGCGCTTCGCCGAGTTGATCGGCGAGAACGCACGCTCTTCGGTGCGCGACGAGCCGGGCTGCCAGCGCTTCGACGTATTGGCGCCGCGCGAGGGCGGCGACCGGGTCGTCCTCTACGAGCTCTATGACGACCGGACGGCCTTCGAGGCGCATCTGCGGACGCCGCATTTCGCCGCCTTTCGCGACGCCGCCACGGCGATGATCGCCGGGCAGACGATCGAGGAATTCGATCTTGCGGACAACGCCGCGGGCTAGCACCTCGCCCCGGCGGCCTTGGACCGCCGCCGCGCAAACGCTGCCAGGGCGTTCGGGGCGGTGTCTTAGGGAGGATGCGATGCCGCGTTTCGCCGCAAACCCGAGCAAGGCGTTCGGCGACGGCGCCTGCCGGATCGGCCGCTAGATGGCAAAGCAGCCAGGAAAGGGCGGCGGGCGGCGGATCGTCGCGGAATACGGCCGCTGGTTCGAGGATTTCGCCGTCGGCGACAGCTACGAACACCGCCCGGGGCGCACGGTTACCGAGGCCGACAACATCTGGTTCAGCACCCTGACGATGAACCTCAACCCGCTGCACATCGACAGCGCCTTCATGGGCCGGACCGAGTTCGGCCGGCCGCTGATGAACAGCGCCCTGACCCTGGCGATCGTGACCGGCCTGAGCGTCCGCGACACCAGCGGACACGCCGTCGCCAATCTCGGCTGGGACAAGGTGCGCCTCGTCGCCCCGGTCTTCGCCGGCGACACGCTCTATGCGGAGAGCGAGGTGCTGGAGGTGCGGCCGTCGCGGTCGCGCCCCGGCCAGGGCATCGTGCGTATCCGCTCCACCGGGGTGAAGGCCGACGGCACCGTCTTCATGACCTTCGAACGGGCGTTCCTGGTGCCGCGCCGCGGCCAGGGCCCGACGGACGGGCCGGCGCAGTCGGCCCCGGTTGCGCCGGATCAATGAGGCCCGGCCGTCCCGCGGCCATCCTGGCCCGGCGACGAAGCTGAGATCGAGGGAAGGGGATCGCTATTGGGGTCGGCATATCCCGGTGAGTTGAGGCTGTTCGCCCTCGACGCCGGCAAACCGTTCGGAACGGCGGTCGCGGCGGCCCTTGGCCAGCCATTGGCGCCGCATCTGGAACGCGCCTTCGAGGATGGCGAGCACAAGTCGCGGCCGCTGGTCGGCGTGCGTGGCGACGACGTCTATGTCGTCCATTCGCTCTATGGGGAGCCGGGCGAGAGCGGCAACGACAAGCTCTGCCGGCTGCTGTTCTTCATCGGCGCGCTGAAGGATGCCGGGGCGGCCAGGGTCACCGCGGTCGTCCCCTACCTCGCCTATGCCCGCAAGGACCGCCGCACCAAGCCGCGCGACCCGGTCATGACCCGCTATCTGGCGGCGCTGTTCGAGGCGGTCGGGACCGACCGCGTCGTCACCGTCGACGTCCACAATCTGGCCGCCTTCCAGAACGCGTTCCGCCGCCCGACAGTGCATCTGAGCGCGGTCCCGCTGTTGGCCCGCCAGGTCGCCGAGCGGCTGGGAGCCGCGCCGGTGACCGTGATGTCGCCGGATATCGGCGGCGTGAAGCGGGCGGCGGCCTTCGCCGAGGCGCTGTCGCGGGCGACCGGCGAACCGGCCGCCACCGGCTTCGTCGAGAAGCACCGCAGCGGCGGCGTGGTCAGTGGCGAGCTGATGGCCGGCGAGGTGGCGGGACGCACCGTTGTCGTGGTCGACGACATGATCGCCACCGGCACCACGATCCTGCGCGCCGCGGTCGCCACCCACGGCCTGTTCGTGCCGCCGGCCGACAAGGTGCTGGCCGACCCGGCCATCGACTCGGTCGTGGTGACCAATACGATCCCGCCGTTCCGACTTGCCGGCACGCCGGCCGGGCAATCGCTCGCCATCGTCGATCTGGCGCCGCTGTTGGCGGAGGCGATCGGCCGGCTGCATGGCGGCGGCTCGCTGGTCGACCTCGCCGAGGGGGAAGCCGTCTGACCGCCGATCCGCCTCAGCCGAGCCGGGCGGCGTGAAGCTCGGCGAGGCGGAGATAGGCGAGGGCGCGTCGCCGCCAGCCCTCGGCGTCGCGCCGACGGTCGGCCAGATGCCACAGCGCCAGCTTGGCGCGCAGCAGGGCGCGGCGGCTCATGTGGAAGGCGATCAGCCTCTTGTCGGCGCCGTCGCCGCTTTTGCGGAAATAGCCGTCGAGGATCGCCCGTCCGGCCTCCTCGGCGCCGAGGTGCTCGCATTCCAATGCCAGGAAAGACAGTTCGTCGATCGGGTCGACCAGGCGGAACGCGCGGTTGAATTCCAGGCAATCGATCACCGCCAGCGGCGGTCCCAGGCAGATATGCTCCGGCCGCAGATCGCCATGTCCCTCGACGATCCGCCGCTCCACCGCGCGGGCGTCGAACAGCGCCGCCTCGCGCCCCAGAAAGTCGTCGAGCGCGGCGGCGAGCTTGGCCACCCGGCGGCGCTCCAGCCCGTGCGGCGGACGGGTCAGTTCGCGGGCGTTGTCGGCGATATCGGTGGCGAGCATCGCCCGGTAGCGGGCACCGCCGAGGCGGACCGTCGGCGCCCGGCGATAGAAGGCGGCGAGGAAATCCGCGAGCCGCGGCAGGTCGCCCGCCGCGGCACCGCCGCCGGCCAGCACGCGGTCCAACATGCGCTCGGCCGGCAGCCGGCGCATCTTGACCAACCAGTCGACGACCCGGCCATGGCCGCCGAGCCGTAGTCGCCCCGCCGGGGTCAGCGTCAGCGGCACGGTGCCAAGATAGACCGATCGGGCGAGGCGCCGGTTCAGGCGGATTTCCTCCCGGCAGCTCCGATGCCGCGCCGCCAGGGTGCTGAAATCGAGGAAGGCGTATCGGACCGGCTTCTTCAGCTTGAAGGCGTGACGGTCGGTCAGGAAGACCCAGGACATGTGGGTCTCGACAGTCTCCACCCGGGCCGGCCGCTCGCGATAGCTGGCCGGGCGGCACAGGAACGTGACCTTGTCGGCGATGGACGGAGCGGCCGCCGCCTTGCGCCGCGGTGGGCTCGTCCCGGTCTCGCCCCGGCTCCTTCGCATTCTTCCCCCGCGCCGTCCGTCCCTGTCGGGGCCGATGATATGTATCAATGAGCCCGCGACCGCCAGGGCGGAGTATGCCGACGGTCATGGGTTGCGGGGACGGCCCGCCCAGTCCGGAGATCTTCGCCTTTTGGGCCGGCCGACAGAACATGAGGCCATCAAGCATGTCAGGGACGGACGCGAACGCGGTCGCGCGGGCGGTCCGGATCGAGCCGCCGGGGCTGGAAGGCATGTTGGATCTGCCGGCCGGCTGCCGGTCGGTCGTCGTCTTCGCCCATGGCAGCGGCAGCAGCCGGCTCAGCCCGCGCAACAACGCGGTCGCCCAAGAACTGCGGGAGGCGGGCCTCGGCACTTTCCTGTTCGATCTGCTGACCGACGCCGAGGCGGCCGACCGGGCGAATGTCTTCGACATCCCGCTGCTCGCCGACCGGCTGTCGCTTGCCGCAGGCTGGTTGCGCGAGAAGGAGGGGCTGGCCCGGTGGCGGTTCGGCTATTTCGGCGCCAGCACGGGAGCCGCGGCGGCGCTGACGGCCGCGGCCCTGACGGATTCCGAGGTCGGCGCGGTGGTTTCGCGCGGCGGCCGGCCGGATCTGGCGATGGCCAGCCTGCCGGCGGTGCGCGCGCCGACCCTGCTCATCGTCGGTGGCGCCGACGACGTGGTCCTGGCGCTGAACCGGAAGGCCTATTCCCGGCTGCGCTGCGAGAAGGCGCTCGAGATCGTGCCGGGTGCCGGCCATCTGTTCGAGGAACCGGACACCTTCGCCGCCATGACCGAACTGGCGCGCGACTGGTTCGCTCGGCATCTGGGCGACTGACGGCGGAGAGGGCGGCAATGTATTTCAACGATCGCAACGATGCCGGGCGGCAACTGGCCGAACGGCTGACATCCTACAAGGACCAGGAGCCGGTGGTCCTCGGCCTGCCGCGCGGCGGTGTGGTCGTCGCCTACGAGGTGGCGAAGGCCCTTGCGGCGCCGCTCGACGTGGTGCTGGTGCGCAAGATCGGCGCGCCGTGGCATGGCGAGCTGGCGGTCGGCGCCGTGGCCTTTATCGACCGCCCGCGGGTTGTGGTGAACGAACCCGTCAGGACGGCGCTGGGGGTAACTGACGAGTATATCCAGCGCGTCGAGGCGGAGAAGCTGAAGGAGATCGAGCGGCAGCGAGCGCTTTTCCGTGCCGGTCGCGGCCCCCTCGATCTGCACGGCAAGACCGCGATCCTGGTCGATGACGGCATCGCCACCGGTGCCACTGTGCTGGCCGCGGCCCAGGCCGTGCGGCAATCGTCGCCGAAGCGGGTGGTCGTCGCGGTCCCGGTCGCACCGCCGGATGCGGTGGAATCGCTGAAACGCGAGGTCGACGAAGTGGTCTGCCTCGAGATCGCCGCCGATCTCGGCGCGATCAGCCTGTTCTATGGCGCCTTTACGCAGGTCGAGGACGCCGAGGTCGTGGCGTTGCTGGAGCGGGCCAACGCCGACTTCGCCGAGCCGACCTAGCGCCTCGTCCACTCGCGTGGAATCGGAGCCGCCCGAGGCGGACAAGGCTCCGGCGCCCACGGCCGGCGGCGCGGCAAGGAGGGACGCATGGGCGATCGGGCTTGGCAGCTCTTCCCGCACGATGCGGATGTCGGCGTGCGCGGCCGGGGGCCGACGCCGGCGGCGGCCTTCGAGCAGGCCGCGCGGGCGCTGACCGCCGCACTGACCGATCCGGATGCGGTGCAGCCGACGCGGCCCGTCGAGATCGCCTGCGAATCGGCCGATCCGGAGGTGCTGTTCGTCGATTGGCTGAACGCGCTGATCTTCGAGATGGCGACGCGGCGCATGCTGTTCTCCCGCTTCGAGGTGGCCATCGAGGGCGACCGGCTGACTGCCGTCGCCTGGGGCGAACCGATCGACCGCGATCGCCACCACCTGGCGGCGGAGGCCAAGGGAGCGACCTTCACCGCGCTCAGCGTCAACCGGGACGCTGGCGGCTGGGTCGCGCAATGCGTTGTCGACGTATAGAGAAAGGAAGGCGCCGATGGACACCGCAAGACTGGAGCGTCGAGGCCCCTTCGAATGGTGGCTGCCGAAAACCGGGCGCATGCGGGTGCCGGGGGTGATCTTCGCCGACGCAGCACTGGTCGACGGCATGGACGACAAGGTCGCCGAGCAGATCGCCAATGTGGCGTCGTTGCCCGGCATCGTCGGCGCCGCCTATGCCATGCCGGACGCCCATTGGGGTTATGGCTTTCCGATCGGCGGCGTCGCCGCCTTCGATCCGGCGGCGGGGGGCGTGGTATCCGCCGGCGGCGTCGGCTTCGACATCTCCTGCGGCGTGCGCACCATGCTGACCGGCCTGAAGCTCGAGGACATCCGCGCCGCCCAGCGCGACCTCGCCGACACGCTCTACCGGCAGATTCCCGCCGGCATGGGCAGCGAGGGCGAGATCCGCCTCGATCCGGCGGAGATGGACGCGATGCTGGCCGGTGGCGCCGCCTGGGCGGTAGAGCGCGGCTTTGGAACTGCCGCCGATCTGGAGCGCATCGAAGAGTGCGGCCGGATGGCCGGCGCCGATCCCGGCACCGTTTCCGATCGGGCGAAGAAGCGCCAGCGACGGGAAATGGGGACGCTGGGGTCGGGCAACCACTATCTCGAGGTCCAGGCCGTCGACACGGTATTTGACAAGGTCGCCGCCGACGCATACGGGCTGGCCGAGGGCGACGTGGTGGTCAGCATCCATTGCGGGTCGCGCGGGCTGGGCCACCAGATCGGCACCGAATTCCTGCGCGACATGGCGGTGGAAGCGGCCGGGCTGGGAATCGATCTGCCGGATCGGGAACTGGCCTGCGCGCCGATCGCCAGTCCGCTCGGACACCGCTATCTCGGCGCCATGCGCGCCGGCATCAACTGTGCCCTGGCGAATCGGCAGATCCTCGGCCATCTCGCCCGGCAGGTTTTCGGCCGGCTGTTCCCCGGGTCCCGGCTCGACCTGCTGTTCGACGTCTCGCACAACACCTGCAAGGAGGAAACCCATGCGGTCGGCGATGAGCCGCGACCGCTGTTCGTGCATCGCAAGGGGGCGACCCGCGCCTTCGGTCCCGGCCATCCGAGCCTGCCGGAACCGCTCAAGGCGGTCGGACAGCCGGTTCTGATCGGCGGCAGCATGGGCACCGCCTCCTATGTCCTGGCCGGCACCGCCGAGAGCGAAACGCGCGCCTTTTCCTCCGCCTGCCACGGTGCCGGGCGCGCACTCAGCCGCCACGCCGCGGTCAAGCGCTGGATGGGCCGGCAGGTGGTCGACGATCTTGCGGCGCAAGGCATCATCGTCCGCAGCCGGTCGTCGCGCGGCGTCGCCGAGGAGGCGCCGGGCGCCTACAAGGACGTGACCGCCGTCGTCGAGGCTTCGGAACAGGCCGGTCTCGCACGGCGGGTCGTGCGGCTGCGGCCCCTGGTCTGCGTGAAGGGCTGATCGGCGCCGGTGTCAGCCGACAACTTCCGTCCGACTCCGTGACGGCGCGACGGCGGACCCGCGATTGGGCACCGGGAGACGGATGTCGACGATCAGCGGCAGATGGTCGGAGGCGACCTTCGCCAGAAAGGCCGACGGGACCCGCGCGGCGACGACATCGACACTGGGATCGACGAAGATGTAGTCGATGCGCGCGGTGGGCCGGCGGGCGAAGAAGGTCGCCTGCGGCCGGTGATCGTCGACGGCCAGTTGCGCGTCGCGCAGCCGTTCCCCGAAACGGCGGCAGGTGCGCGAACGGGGCAGGGCGTTGAGATCCCCCGCCAGCACCCAGGGGCCCTCGGTATCGGCGCTGTCCAGCCAGTCCGGCCCCATTAGGGCATCCGTTTGCAGCCTGCGCTCGCGCCGGGTCAATCCCAGATGGGTATTCAGGAATTGCAGCGGCCCGGCCGGCGTGGCGATCTCCACCCACAGCGCGCCGCGAGGCTCGAATAGCGGCAGTCCGGGCAGGCCGCCGGCCTTGACCAGCCGCAGCGGCAGCCGGCTCAGGACAGCGTCGCCGTAGAGCTCTTCCTCGACGCGCAAGGACGGGTGGAAATGGAACTCCATCTTCAGCCGACGGGCGATCTCGTGCGCCTGGTCGGCCTCGTCGGTGCGCGCACGGCCGACGTCGAGTTCCTGCAACGCCACCACATGCGGTCGGTATTGTGCGATCACCCGGGCGATGCGCTCTGGCGACAATCGCCCGTCCATGCCGATGCAGATATGCACGTTGTAGGACATCAGGCGCAGGATCCCATCCTCCGCCTCGGCAACGGGCACGATCGCCGGCGCGGTCGGTGCCGCGCGGCCCAGATGGCGCAGCGCCGCGTGGCGCAGGTCGAGCGGGCGCAATGACGCCGCCGCCGGCGTCGCGGGCGCGTCTTCCGGCAGCAGGGCGAAGCCGGCGGTCTCCTCCGGCCCGGCACCGCCATGCGCGCCGTTTTCGACGGCAAAGCTGATCGGCCCGCTGCCGTGCCGCCAGCCGCACAGGATGAGGTCGC
>JABDIP010000532.1 GCA_013003675.1 Inquilinus sp. | reverse complement strand
CCCCCTGCCCGCCCCGCTGCAACCTCAGCCGCCCGCCGTGCCCGGAAATCTCGGCGACCGCCGGGTCGTCGGCCGGGAAGATCGCGTCGAGCCGGAATCCGAGCCGCTTGGTGAAGAACGGCAAGGTGTCGGTCAGTTCCTCGCAGGGCAGGACGATCTCCGCCGATTCGATGCCGTCAGTCTTCGCCGTAACCATGTCTTTCCCCACCTTCCGCAGTTTCGCCGCACACCGTGACACGGCGGTGCAGTGTGCATGACGAGCGGTGCTCGTGACCATCGTCCGTTGTTGACGGATCGCACGGGCGGTCCCATCCTCGACGCTTCTCAAGAGGGGTGCTCCCGAAGGAGCTGAGAGGCCGGATGGCCAACCCGTAGAACCTGATCCGGATAATGCCGGCGGAGGGAGATTGAGATCGGCGCTGTGCCCCTCTCCTTTCCGTCGCCATGGTTGGGAGAAGTGCCATGCGACGTTTCATCCAAGCATTCCTGGTCGTCTCGTCGGCCGTACTGGCGCCGGCCGCCGCAGCGGCCGAGACGCTGACAGTCTATACCTACAATTCCTTCTTCAGCGAATGGGGGCCGGGGCCGGTCGTCGAACGGGCGTTCGAGGCGGAATGCGGCTGCGATCTGGAGTTCGTCGGAGTCGATGACGGGGTGGCGATCCTGAGCCGGCTGCGGCTCGAGGGCGCGCGGACCCGCGCCGATGTGGTCCTCGGGCTGGACATGAACCTGGTGAGCGAGGCGGCGGCGACCGGCCTGCTGGCGCCGCACGGGCTGGATCTGTCCGCCGTCGACCCGATGGTCGGCTCGGCGATGGCGACCTCGCTGGTCGGCGAGATCTTCGTGCCCTACGACTGGGGCTATTTCGCCTTCGTCTACGACAGCGAGTCGCTGCCGACCCCGCCGGAGAGCCTGCGCGCCCTGGTCGAGGACAGCGAGGTCGAGATCCTGATCCAGGACCCGCGCACCAGCACGCCGGGCCTCGGCCTGCTGCTGTGGATGCGACAGGTGTTCGGCGCCGAGGCGGCGGACGCCTGGGAGAAATTGCGGCCGCGGATCGTCACGGTCACCAGCGGCTGGAGCGAGGCCTATGGCCTCTTCCTTGAGGGCGAGGCGCCGATGGTGCTGAGCTATACCACCTCGCCCGCCTATCACCTGACGGTCGACGGCGAGGACCGCTATCGCGCCGCGCCCTTCGAGGAAGGCCACTACGTGCAGATCGAGGGTGCCGCCAAGACGGCGACCACCGACCAGCCGGACCTCGCCGACCGCTTCCTCGCCTTCATCCTGACGCCGCCGTTCCAGGGTGCGATCCCGACCACCAACTGGATGTATCCGGCGGTCGCGCCGGAGGACGGGTTGCCGCCGGCCTTCGACTCGCTGATCGAGCCGTCCCGGATGCTGCTGCCCGCGCCGGTCGCCATTCCCGACAAGCGTGGTGCCTGGGTCGAGGAGTGGCTGGCGGCGATGAGCCGGTGACCGCGCGGGCAGCCCGATGATCCCCCGCCCCGGCGCCGCCGCCCTGTGGCCTGGCGCGGCGGCCCTGCTGGCGCTGGCGCTGCTGATCGGCGGCGCCCTGGGCGGCCTGCTGGCGGCGGCGGCGGATACCGGCACCAGCCTGACGCGGAACAGCGACTATGTGCTGGCGGTGTTGCGCTTCACGGTGTTGCAGGCGGCACTGTCGGCACTGCTGAGCGTCGGCCTGGCGATCCCGGCGGCACGGGCGCTGGCTCGGCGCGGACGGTTTCCCGGCCGCGGCCTGCTGCTGCGGCTGCTCGGCCTGCCGATGGTGGTGCCGACCATTGTCGGCGTGCTCGGCATCGTCGCCATCTATGGCCGATCCGGCCTGCTGAACGACGCCTTCGCCGCGCTCGGCCTGCCGGTCCGCCTGGATATCTATGGGCTGAGCGGCATCCTGATCGCCCACGTGTTCTTCAACATGCCGTTCGCCACCAGGCTGCTGCTGCAGGGCTGGGCCGGGATTCCCGGCGAGAGCTGGCGGCTGGCCAGCCAGCTCGGCATGTCGAGCGGGCAGATGTTCCGGCTGATCGAGGCGCCAATGCTGCGCCAGGTGGCACCGGGCGTCGCCGGCCTCGTCTTCCTGCTCTGCTTCACCAGCTTCTCCGTGGTGCTGGTGCTCGGCGGCGGCCCGCCGAACGCGACGCTGGAGGTGGCGATCTATCAGGCGCTGCGCTTCGATTTCGACATCCCCCGGGTGATCGCCCTGGCCGCCCTGCAGGTGGCCGTCTGCGCCGTCCTGTTCGCGGTCGCCGCGCGGCTGACCCGGCCAATACCGGTCGAAATGGCGCTCGGCCGGGTCGTCGGGCGGCACGATCTCGGATCGACGCTCGGCCGGGTCGGCGACGCGGCGGCGATCGGCTTGGCGGCGGCGATCCTGCTGCTGCCCCTGGCGGCGGTGGCGGTCGACGGGCTGAGCGGGCCGCTGTCGACCGCCCTGACCGACCCGGCCCTGTGGCGGGCGGCACAGCGCAGCCTGGCGGTCGGTCTCACCGCCGGCGGCCTCGCCCTGGCGCTCGGCTGGGGGCTGGTGCAGAGCAGCCGGACGCTCCGGGTCCGTTTCTACCGGCGGCGCATCGCCGACCGGCTGGAGATGGCGGGCTCGCTGGTGCTGATCCTGCCGCCCTTCGTGGTCGGCGCCGGGCTGTTCGTGCTGCTGCGACCGGTGGCCGACGTGTTCGCCATCGGCCTGGTGCTGGTGGTGCTGGTCAACGCGCTGATGGGCCTGCCCTTCGTGCTGCGCATCCTGGGGCCGGCGGCGACCGAGGCGGAGGAACGGCACTGGCGGCTTTGCGACAGCCTGGGGATCGGCGGCTGGGACCGGTTCCGGCTGGTCGATTGGCCGCTGCTGCGCCGGCCGGCGGGGCTGGCACTGGCGATCTGTTCGGCGCTGGCGTTCGGCGATCTGGGCGTCATCGCCCTGTTTGGCACGCCGCAGAGCGAGACCCTGCCGCTGCTGCTCTATCGCCAGATGGGCAGCTATCGCACCGAGGCGGCGGCGGTGACCGCACTGGTGCTGCTCGGCCTGTGCCTGGCGATGTTCGCCGCGATCGAGCGCGGAATCGGGGGCCGGGGCAGTGATTGAGCTGCGCGACGCGGTCTACCGCTACGACCACGCCGAGATGCGCTTCGAACTGTCCGTCGCCGCCGGCGCCTTCGTGGCGGTGATCGGCCCCAGCGGAGCCGGCAAGACCACGCTGCTGAACCTGATCGCCGGCTTCGAGCGGCCGGAGAGCGGGAAGATCCTCCTGGACGGCCGCGAGGCGACAGCACTGGCACCGGCGGCGCGGCCGGTAACGACGCTGTTCCAGGAGCACAATCTGTTCGCCCATCTGACGGCGGCGCAGAATGTCGGCCTCGGCCTGCATCCGGGGCTGCGGCTGTCGCCGGCGCAGCACGCCGAGGTCGCCGCCGCGTTGGCGATTGTCGGGCTGGCCGGGCTGGGCGGCCGGCTGCCGCGGCAGCTTTCCGGCGGCGAGCGACAGCGCGTGGCGCTGGCCCGCAGCGTGGTGCGCGACCGCAAGGTGCTGCTGCTCGACGAGCCCTTCGCCGCCCTCGACCCGGCGCTGCGCGAGGAGATGGTGGCATTGGTCGACCGCCTGCGCCGCGAACGCGGCCTGACGGTGCTGCTGGTCACCCACCTGCTCGACGAGGTGGGCGATTTTGCCGACCGGGCGATCTTCGTGTGCGACGGCCGGATCCTGGCCGATGGCGTGCCGGCGGACCTGCTGAACCGGCCGACGGTCCCGGAACTGAAGGCCTATCTGGGCCGCCGCGCGGCCGGGGTCGACTAGCCGCCCTCGCCGGCCTGGGCCAGGCGGCGGCGTTGGCGGAAGAAGCCGACCAGCGGCAGGGCGACGATGACGGCGGTGATGACGAGGATGGTCAGGGTGATCGGCCGCTCCCAGAGGAAGCTGATCGAGCCGTCGTTCAGGGTGATCGAGCGGCGCAGATTGCGCTCCATCAAATCGCCGAGGATGAAGCCGAGGATCATCGGCGCCATCGGATAGTCGAAAAGCCGCAGCATCACCGCGACGACGGCGACGATGACCATCATGTAGATGTCGAAATTGTTGAACGAGACCAGATAGACGCCGATCAGGCTGAAGAACAGCACCAGCGGCACCAGCAGATTCGATGGCAGGGTCAGCAGCCGGGCGATATAGGGGATCAGCGGCAGGTTGAGGATCAGCAGGATGACGTTGCCGAAATACATCGACAGGATCACCGACCAGAACACCTCCGGCCGTTCGGTGAACAGGGTCGGTCCGGGGTCGACGCCATAGGAGATCAGCGCGCCCAGCATCACCGCGGTGGTGCCGGACCCGGGGATGCCGAGGGTGAGCAGCGGCACGAAGGAGCCCGAGGCGGCGGCGTTGTTCGCCGTCTCCGGCGCCGCCAGGCCGCGGATCGAGCCTTTGCCGAATTCCTCCTTCTTGGCGCCGCGCGCGAAGTTGCGCTCCATGCCGTAGGCGAGGAAGGAGGCGATGGTCGCCCCCGCCCCCGGCAGCACGCCGATGAAGAAGCCGAGCACCGAGGAGCGTGCGACGACCGGCGCCATCTCCTTCACTTCGGCGCCGGAGAGCTTGAGGCTGCCCATCCTGCCCTGGGTGGCGGCGCGCGCCGCATCGGAGATCTTCTCCCGCTTCAGCACCGTCATCAGCGCCTCCGACAAGGCGAAGGTCGCCATCGCCAGCAGCAGGAAGCTGATGCCGTCGAGCAGATCGACGCGGCCGAAATTGAGCCTTGGCATGCCGACCACCGGGTCGCTGCCGATCATCGCCAGCATCAGCCCGACGACGGTCATCATCATCGCCTTGAGGAAATTGCCGCGGCCGGCGAAGGCGGACACGGCGGTGAGGCCCAGCACCATCAGCGCGAAATAGTCCGGCGACTGGAAGCTGAGGGCGACGCTGGCCAGGGCCGGGGCGGCGATCAGCAGGAAGATCGCGGCGATGGTCCCGCCGGAGAACGACGCGTAGGCGGCGATCGCCAGCGCCTTGCCGGCGAGGCCCTTGCGCGCCATGGGGTAGCCGTCGAAGGAGGTGGCCACGGTGCCGGCGACGCCCGGCGCGTTGATCAGGATCGACGAGGTCGAGCCGCCGAAGATGGCGCCGTAATAGACCCCGGCCATCAGGATCATCCCGGTCGCCGGGTCGAAGCCATAGGTGATCGGGATCATCAGCGCGATCGCCGAGATCGGCCCCAGCCCCGGCAGCATGCCGATAAAGGTGCCGGCGAAGCAGCCGATGAACACCATCGCCAGATTGGTCGGCGTCAGGGCCGTCGAGAGCCCGGTCAGGATGCCGTCGAGCATGTCAGGCACCACCGCTGAATTGGGCTGCCAGCAATTGCCCCCAACGACCCAGTGCGGACCCCAGGAAGATGTCGAGGAGCTGGGTCAGAATGGCCCAGAAGACCACGACGACCGGCACCGAGGCCAGCAGCAGCACGTGCCAGCGGCGCTCGCCGAGCAGCCGATAGCCGACGATGAGGAACAGGATCGTGGAAACCAGGAAGCCGACCCGGGTCAGCAGAAAGCCGTAGGCCAGCATGTTGAGCGCCAGCCCGGCTATGCGCGGCCAGTCGAAGCCGCCGAGCCCGGCGAGGAAGCGGCCGGCCGGCTCCACGCCCGGCCCGTCCTTTTGCGGCAACACCAGCATCAGGAAGGCGATCAGCGTACCGGCGGCGGAGAGCGCCAGCGGCAGCGACCGCGCGGTAAAACCCTCGGATGCGAAGGGCGGCACGCGGATGTCGAGCGACATCAGGCCGTAGGCAATGGAAACGGCGAGGAAGAACAGGGCACCGATGCGATCGCGCGTCATCGCCCGCCTCCCTCGCCGTCCTAATGCGCCAGAAATCCGACCGGAAAGGTCAGAGGACGCCCAGCGTACGCATCATGTCGCCGATCTCGGTCTCCTGTTGCTCCAGGAAGCGGACGAACTCGGCACGCGGCTTGAACAGGTTGGTCCAGCCGTTGCGCGCGCGAACCTTCTCCCAGGCCTCGGTCCGATACATCTCGCCCAGGGCCTCGGCATAGGCATCGGCCTTTTCGTCGGACAGGCCGGGGGCGCCGAAGAATCCGCGCCAGTTGGCGAAGGAGACGTCGTAGCCGAGTTCCTTCAGCGTCGGCACGTCCGGCGCCTCGGGGATGCGCTCGTCGCCGGTCATCGCCAGGATGCGGACCTGGCCGGCACGCAACTGGCCGAGGGCCTCGCCGAGGCCGGTCGACAGCACCTGGGTTTCGCCCGACAACAGGCCGGCCATGGCGTCGCCGCCGGCGTCGTAGGAGATGTAGGCAACCTTGAGCGGATCGCCGCCCGCCGCCTGGAACGCCAGCGCCGGGACCAGATGGTCCATGCCGCCCCGAACCGAGCCGCCGGCAACCTTGATCGTATTCGGGTCGGCCCGATAGGCCGCGACCACGTCGTCCCACGTCCCGAATTGCGAATCCTTGGCGACGACGAAGGCGCCGTAGTCGGCGATGGTCGCGGCGATCGGCGTCAGGTCGCGGAACGACTGCGGGAACACGCCCTGCAGCGAGCGGATGACGATCGGCGTGGAATTCACCATCAAGGTGCCTTCCTGGCTTTCCGCCGTCTCGATCAGATGGGCGATGGCGACACCGCCGCCGCCGCCGGACATGTTCTCGTAGGACGCGCCGCCGACCAGGCCGCCATTGACCAGCGCCTCGCCGGTGCCACGGGCGGTGCCGTCCCAGCCGCCGCCGGCGCCGCCGGGGATCAGGAAGTGGACGCTGCCGACGTCGGCGGCCGCCGCGGGCAGCGCGGCGAGGCCGATGGCGGCGGCCGTGAGCCCGGCCAGCAGGGTGTGTTTGCGATAGTGCGACATAGCTTTCCTCCAGTCGAATCGACAGCCGGCGATATGCCGGCTGCAGCAGCCTTTAACCGACCGGACGAGAGGAGATTGCCGGCACACGCGGTGATGGCGCGAGGCACGACGACCTGTCGAGCTCGACTCATTCGCGCTGCCCTGACGACCCCCCTGGTCGGCTCGGCCGTTCGGCCATTCTCTTGCCCCGCCGCGTATGGTCCGCGGCGACGTGGGACCTTTGAACCACACGAAGCCATCATGAAGCTGTCAGACCGCCAAAGGCAACCCGGTTCCGGCCAAAGTGCCGCTTCACACCTCGAAATCGAAGATGCCCCGGTCGAACGCGTTGTAATCCTCGTAGCGCAGCAGGCGGTAGAGGTCGCGGCGGTGCTGCATGCGGTCGAGCAGCCCAGCCTGGGTGCCCTTGGCGTGCAGCTCGGCAAGGCCGGCCGTCACCGCGTGCATGGCGAGACGCATGGTGGTGACCGGATAGATCGCCAGATTGAAGCCGAGGGATTCCAGAGCGGCCCCGGTCAGCAGCGGCGACTTGCCGAATTCGGTCATGTTGGCCAGCAACGGCACGTCGATCGCGTTGCGCACCGCCTCGAATTCGGCCGGGCCTTCCAGCGCCTCCGGGAAGATCATGTCGGCGCCGGCGTCGACATAGGCCTTCATGCGGTCGATGGCCTTGTCGAGGCCCTCCACCGCGCGGGCGTCGCTGCGGGCGATCAGCACGAAATTCGGGTCGCGCTTGGCCTTGGCGGCGGCGCGCACCCGCCGCACCATCGCCGCCGTCTCGACCACCGCCTTGTTGTCGAGATGGCCGCAGCGCTTCGGGTTGACCTGATCCTCGATATGGCAACCGGCGATGCCCTGCTCCTCCATCGTCCGCAGACTGCGGGCGGCGTTCATCGGCTCGCCGAAGCCGGTGTCGAGGTCGACGATGGCCGGCAAGTCGGTGACCCGGGCGATCTGATGCGCCCGCCGCGCGACCTCGGTCAGGGTGGTCAGGCCGATATCGGGCAGGCCAAGATCGGCGGCCAGCACCGCGCCGGAGACATAGACCGCCTCGAAGCCCCGCGCCTCGATCTCCAGGGCGACCAGCGGCGCATAGGCGCCTGGCGCCTGCAACAGCTTTCCGGACTCCAGACCGGCCCGCAGTGCGGCGCGTTTCTCGGCCGCCGACCTGTTGGCGAACAGCATCAGAAGATCCCCTTGCGCTCGTTGTGGCGGAGACGGTCGGGCGGAACCGCGACGGTCAAGGCGTCAAGCCCTCCGGACAGCAAGGTCGCCACCGACTCGACGGCGGCCAGGAATCGCTGTCGCTCAGAAGTCATGACAATGTTGTCTGATAATACATTGAATTTATTGATGTAGTCCGAGCGATCGAACGGATGCACTCCGAGCGGATGGGCATTGGCCACGGCGACCTCGTCGACCAGCCGGCCGCCGTCGTCGAAGACGATCTCCAGCCGACCGCCGAAGGCCTTGCGGGCCGGATCGTCGTCATGATAACGGGCGGTCCAGTCCGGATCCTCGACCGTCCGCACCTTGTGCCACAGGCGCACGGTATCGGGCCGGGCCGCCCGTTCCGGCGCGTAGGACTCGACATGGTGCCAGCGCCCGTCCTGTAGGGCGACCGCCAGGATATACATGATCGAGTGGTCCAGGGTCTCGCGGCTGGCCGCCGGGTCCAGCTTCTGCGGATCGCCCGAGCCGGCGCCGATCACGGTGTGGGTGTGGTGGCTGGTGTGCAGCACGATCTCGGCGATCCGATCCCAATCGCCGCCGGCGTGCCGCAGCACATCGTCGCGCAGCCGGAACGCCAGATCGATCGGCGCCTGGCTTTGGTACTCGGCGGAATGCGCCTTGGTATAGGTGTCCAGGATGGCCCGCTTCGGCTCGCCCGGGGCCGGCAGCGCCACGTCGTAGACCGCCTCGGGGCCGCCGAGCAGCCAGGCGATGACGCCGTCCTCGCCCTCGTAGATCGGCGACGGCGCCCCCTCGCCCCGCATCGCCCGGTCGACCGCCTCGATGGCGATCTTGCCGGCATGGGCCGGGGCGAAGGCCTTCCAGCTCGAAATAGCGCCCTTGCGCGATTGCCGGGTCGCCGTGGTCAGATGCAGCGCCTGCTGGATCGCCTGGTAGATCGTCTCGGCCTCGAGGCCGAGCAGGGCGCCGATACCGGCGGCCGCGGCCGGCCCCAGATGGGCGACATGGTCGATTTTGTGCCGGTGCAGGCAGATGCCGCGGACCAGGGCGACGTGGATCTCATAGGCCGCGGCGATGCCGCGCAGCAGTGCGGCACCGTCGGCCCCGACCTGCTGGGCGACGGCCGTCAAGGGCGGGATGCTGTCGCCGGGATGGGCGTAGTCGGCGGCAAGATAGGTGTCATGGAAGTCGAGCTCGCGGACCGCGGTGCCGTTCGCCCAGGCCGCCCATTCGGCATCTACCCGCCGGTCGGCCGGCAGGCCGAATACGCAGGCGCCGCCCGGTCGCGGATGGGCGAACGCCTGCGCCCTTGCCGTCGCCACCGGCGGCCGGTTGATCGCCGCCATCGCCACCGACGCGTTGTCGATCACCCGATTGCCGATCATCTCGGCCACGTCGGCGTCGAGCGGAACCGGGTCGGCGGCCGTCAGCGCGAGCCGATAGGCGAGCTGCCGCTGCCTGGGCAGTCGCTCCGTTTCCCGATGGGTCCGAACCGTGTTCGTCCGCATGGTGTCCTCACCCATCCCCGCTCCGACCTGAGTCCGGACGATAGCACGCCGGTGCGATTGGACACGGTGCGGCCGACAGCCTTGACCGATCGTTCCAAGCCCCATACCGTCATCTCCTGGAGATACCGGAATGCCCTGGGAAAAACAGTTCGACACCGAAGACGCGCTGACCAAGGCCATGCAGGCCTTCTGGGCGCGCGGCTACGAGGCGACTTCGGTCCAGGACCTCGTCGACCGCATGGGCATCAACCGCGGCAGCCTCTACGCCTCCTTCGGCGACAAGCGGGCGCTGTTCATCCTGGCGCTGCGCCACTACGACGCCATCCATCGAACCGCCTGGGTCGCCCGGCTGGTCGAAACCAGGACACCGAAGGCCGCCGTCGTCGCGGCGTTCGACGAGGTGATCGCGGCGGTCCTGGACGGCGGGTCGCGGGATGGCTGCCTGCTGGTCAACACCGCACTGGAACTCTCTCCCCATGACGACGAGATCGCCGCCATCGTGGCGACCGCGCTGTCGGAGACGGAGGCGTTCTTCCGGGACCGGATCAACGCCGGACGGGAGAACGGCGAGATCCCCGGT
>JABDIP010000105.1 GCA_013003675.1 Inquilinus sp. | reverse complement strand
GGGTGTCGTCGCCGATGCCGCCGGTGATCATGTCGTCGCCGCGGCCACCGGCCAGATAGTCGTCGCCGATGCCACCGTCGATCTCGTCGTCGCCGCGACCGCCGTCGATCACGTCGTTGCCGCCTTCGCCGTAGAGCATATCGATGCCGCGGTCGCCGACGATGAAGTCGTCGCCTTCGCCGCCATGAACGGTGTCGTCGCCGCGACCGGAGAGGATGAAATCGTCGCCGTCGTCGCCGTAAATGAGATTGTCGCCGCTGCCGGCGATCACAAAGTCGTTGCCGTCGCCCGCGTAGATCTCGTCGTCGCCATTGCGCGAGAAGATGAAGTCGTTGCCGCCTTCACCATAGATGTAATCGGTGCCGTTGGACCCGATCAGGAAATCGCCGCGGTTCGAACCCCAGATTTCAGCCATTGTATTTCGTCCCCTCCATCGGCCGACCGCTCAGCGGCTCTATCGACCGAACCCATGTCATCAGGTGACGCCGGCGGATCCCCATCCGCCGACGCACTGCAGCCCCGATTCTCTGCCCGCAACATGGGGGACGAATTCCCGTCACCCTCAGGTGGAACTTGCAGCGTTCCGTACGATCCAGGCCCTGCTTCGATCGGCACCGCGGCGGCTTGCGAATTCCCCGTTCGCCAGAACCGGAGCCCCGATAAGGCCCCACCAATCCCGACACGCCGCCCGGCAATTCACCGAGAAAGCAATCCATGATCGCAGCCGCAGTATTTGCAACCGCCATAATAATTGCAAAGGATTTTTTGCATCTGCTGTTAACCTTTAGTTATGGAATGCTCCAGCTACACGATATGCTGTCCATTATCGGAGCCAACATACTATATATTGATGAAATCGGCGACGGAACTGAATGAGCCTCGACAACCGAATTCGAAGTTACAAATTTTATCTATGATTTTCAATATATTATATGGTGATCGATTGATATCGAACTATCGTGTCCGTCTTGACATACTTAATAATGGATTAGCATGAACATAGAAGAATTGATTAACACGAAGTTAACTATACTTGTGAGGCATTTTATTCATTAGGCGATGCGGGCGATCATAGTTCGCCGGTCGCCGTTCCAACTCCCGGCGCATCGGTATATGGTGCGCCGGCCGGCCCGCGACCCGAAGAAATGCCGATGACGCCAACCCGACAGGACCGCCTATCGCCATGGACGCGATCGACGCGCTGATCTCCCGCCGCTCCGCCATCCGGCTGGTCGATCCCGCGCCCTCGGGGCAAGCGCTCGAGCAGATTCTGACCGCCGCCGCCCGGGCCCCCGATCACGGCAAGCTGAGGCCGTGGCGGTTCATCTTGATCCGCGGCGACGATCGCAAGCGCCTGGGCGCGGTCTTCGCCGACGCGATGCTCGAGCAAGACCCCGACGCCCCCGAGCCGCTGGTCGAGAAACGGCGCCAGGCGCCGTTGCGGGCGCCGCTGATCGTCACGGTCGCCGCCAAGGTCGACCATACCCATCCGAAAATCCCGGCGATCGAGCAGATCGTCGCCGCCGGCTGCGCCGCGCAGAACATCATGGTGGCGGCCGGCGCGCTGGGTTTCGGCTGCATGTGGAAGACCGGCGCCCCGGCCTATGACCCGGCTGTCAAGCAGGCGCTCGGGTTGGCGGAGACCGACGAAATCGTAGGGTTTCTCTATCTCGGCACGGAACCGACGGAACCACCGCAGGTGCGCCGCCCGGAGGCGGCGGAATTCGCCACCGAATGGACGGCACAGGCCGCCGGATCCTGACGCCCGCCCCCCTGCCCAGCCCCGACGGGCTCCGGTTGTAGAACCGGCGCCGGCTGCGCGGCAGGACTTGACACGGGCGGCGAAGAAGTTAAGCCAATGCTATCCGGCGGCTCGGCAAACGGCGGGGCCCGCGCCGCGATAGCCCTGCCGGTTGGGTGCGGTAACGGCGCGCCGTCCGCACCAGCGCCGGGCTCCGCGCCCTGCGCGGCACGCGATCGGGAAGACGGTTACGTATGCTCAGCCGCCGGGAAGCCGATACGCCATCCGTCGAGACCGCCGACGCGGGAGAAGTGCGCGCGGCGCAGATGAGCGCCTTCGCCCGGCAGACGCCGAACAACTCGCTGGTCACCCTCGCCGCGGCAATCCTGACCGCCGCCATCCTCCAAAGGCAGGCGCCGACGGCATGGGTTCTGTGCTGGGCCGCGCCGCATGTGGTGATCGCCCTTTATCTGTTGTACCGCTGGTGGAAACGGCGCGGCACGCTGCCGCCGAAATCGGTCAGCCATCGTGGCCCGCGGCGGGCGAAATACCTGGCCTGGATCTCCGGCGCCCTATGGGGTGCCGGCGCCCTCTTCCTCACCAGCGTGCCCACAACGCAGCAATTGGCCCTGATCATCGTCATCGGCGCCATGGCCGGCGGTGCCTCGACCACCCTGGCGGCGGTGCCGGCGGCGGCGAGAGGGTTCATCCTGTTGAGCATCCTGCCGGTCGCCGCTTTCTTCGTCTCGCAGAACGAGCTGACCTATTTCGGGCTGGCGGCCCTGGCCCTGGTCATGGCGCTGTCGATGCTTCGCTCGACACAGATCGCCTACCGATCGCTGCTCGAGGAGATCCGCGCCCAGCAACGCAATGCCCTCCTGCTGAGTCAGTTCCATGCCGAACGCCGCGAGTGGACCGATATCTCCGACACCGCCGATGCCTTCGCCCTGTTCGACAAGGACAACAGGCTGCTGCTGTGGAACGAGAGCTTCGGCCGGCTGTTCGCGCTGGCGCCGGAAACGCTGTACCGCGGCAACAGGCGGCGGACCCTGCTGCGACGCGGCGCGACGCCGGTCGAGGTCGCCCATGGCGAACGGTCGATGAAGTCCTGGATCGACGAGCAGCTCTCGCTGGAGTCCCACCCGGACGCGCCGGTCATCGCGCATCTCTCGAACGGCCGCTGGATCCGCAGCCACGCCCGGCGCACGGACGGCCAGCAAACCGCGACCATCCACGTCGACATCACCGAAGTGAAAGAGGCGGAGCAGCGGGCGCAGCAATTGGCGACGATCGTCGAGTCGACCGACGATGCCATCGTCGGCATCGATCTCGACGGCGCGATCACAAGCTGGAATGCCGGCGCCGAGCAATGTTTCGGCTATGCGGCGGCAGAGGTGATCGGCCAGCCGCTGTCGATGCTGCCGCCAGCCGACCGGCTCGACGACGTGCCGCTGATCGTTTCCACCGCCGAGCGCGGCGAGCATCTGCGCAACTACGAGACGGTGCGGCGGCACAAGAGCGGGCGGCTGATCGACGTTTCGTTGACCGCCTCGCCGGTGCGCGACGCGGCCGGCGAGGTCGTCGGAATCGCCGCGATCTACCGCGATATCTCCGAACAGAAGCGAACCAAGGAACAGCTTCGGCAAGCGCAGAAAATGGAGGCGGTCGGCCAGTTGACCGGCGGCGTCGCGCACGACTTCAACACCCTGCTGGGGGTCATCCTGGGCAATCTCGAGTTGTTGGAGGATCGCGGCCGCAGCTACTCCGAACAGGATCAGCTCATCACGTCGGCGGCCAAGGCGGCGGCCAAGGGTGTCGATCTGACCTCCCGGCTGCTGGCCTTTTCACGCAAGCAGACCCTGCGGCCGGAGGTAACCGATCTCAATCAGCGGATGACCGAGGCGATCACCCTGCTCGACCGCACCTTGTGCAAGACGGTGGAGATCAAGACCGAACCCGCCGACGGATTGTGGCGCACCGCCATCGACTCGACGCAGATGGAAACCGCCATCATCAATCTCGCCGCGAACGCCCGGGACGCCATGCCGAATGGCGGCACCCTGACCATCCGAACCGAGAACCGTGTGATCGAGGCCAAGCAGGCCGAGCGGCTGGATCTTGAGCCGGGGCGCTATGTCACCCTGTCCCTGGCCGATACCGGGACCGGCATGCCGCCGGACGTGCTGGAGCAGGTCTTCGAGCCCTTCTTCACGACCCGCGACGTCGGCGAGGGCAGCGGTCTCGGGCTCAGCATGGTCTATGGGTTCGTCAAGCAGTCCGGCGGGGCCATCGAAATGAGCAGCGAGGTCGGCGTCGGCACCACGGTCACCCTTTGGTTCCCGCGAACCACCAGGACGGCGCCGATGGCGGGAGACAGGAGGTCGCCGCCACCCCCCTCCGGCACCGGCGAGACCATCCTGGTGGTGGAGGACGATCCCTCGCTGCAGCGGGTCGCGCACACCATGCTGACCAGCCTGGGCTATCGGGTGCTGACCGCATCCAACGGCAAGGACGCGCTCAAGGCCCTCGGGGAGGACCCTGAAATCTCGCTGATGTTCACCGACCTCGCCCTGCCGCACGGCATGAACGGGGCCACCCTCGCCAAACAGGCTGCCGCCCGCCATCCGGCGCTGAAGGTGCTCTACACCTCGGGGTTCGCCGACTATGCCGGCATCCGCTACGAGGCGCTGGACGAGGATACGCCGCTGATCGCCAAACCCTACCGCAAGGCGGTGCTGGCGCAGCAGGTCCGCGAGTTGCTTGGCGACGGTGCCGGCTGATCGCCCCGCTCACGGCGCCATGCCGTTGGCCTCCAGCCAGTCCCAGGCCGGCCCGGCCCAGCCGACGGCCGCCAGGTCGAGCCGCCCGGCACGGTCGAAACGCAGCCCCTCAGCCTCCAGCAACCGCCGCTGTCGTGCCGTGTCGCCGTCGGCACGCGGGCTGATCATGCCGCGGCTGTTGATCACCCGATGCCAGGGGATATCGCCGCCGGCCGGCAGGGCCGCCATCGCGTAGCCGACAACCCGCGCGCCGCAGCCGGCGATCCGGGCGATCTGGCCATAGCTGGCGACGCGGCCGGCCGGGATCTGCGCCGCGACCGAGTAGATGCGCCGGTAGAGCGGCGACGGGGCGGACACCATCCGCGGCGGGTCCGCCGGCTCAGTCCTCGGTCATGCGCTGCTGCTGCTCGCCGAGCCCGTCGATGCCCAGCCGCACGACCTGGCCGGGGCGCAGATAGACCGGGGACGGCTTTTGCCCCATGCCGACGCCGGGCGGGGTGCCGGTCGAGACGACGTCGCCGGGCTGCAGGCTCATGAAGCGGCTGAGATAGCTGATGACATGGGCGACGCCGTACACCATCGTCCGCGTCGAGCCGTCCTGGTAGCGGTGGCCGTCGACCTCCAGCCACAGGTGAAGATCCTGCGGGTCGGGCACCTCGTCGGCGGTGACCAGCCACGGCCCGATCGGGCCGAACCCGTCGGCGCTCTTGCCCTTCACCCATTGACCGGCGCGGTGGATCTGGAATTCGCGCTCGGAGAAATCGTTGATCACGCAATAGCCCGCGACGTGGTCGAGGGCATTGGCCTCGTCGACATATTTCGCCGGCTTGCCGATCACCACCCCCAGCTCGACCTCCCAGTCCGTACTGGTCGAGCCGCGCGGGATCGCCACCTCGTCGTTCGGGCCGCAAATGGCACTGGTCGCCTTCATGAAAATGACCGGCTCCGGCGGCACCTCGAGGCCGGATTCGGCCGCATGGTCGGCATAGTTGAGGCCGATGCAGACGAACTTCCCGACCGACCCGACGCACGCGCCGATGCGCGGCGCGCCGTCGACCGTCGGCAGGGTGGCCGGGTCGAGCTCGCGCAAGCGGTCGAGCGACTGCGGCAGCAACGCATCGCCACCCAGATCGACGATCATTTCGGACAGGTCGCGCAGGCGTCCCTCGGCATCGAGCAGTCCGGGTTTCTCCTGGCCCCGGTCGCCATAGCGCAACAGTTTCATCGACGGTCTCCCTCCCTTGCCCGGCGCACGGCCGGCGCCTTTCCGCCGTAGGTGGACCGAGCCGGGCGCCGGCGTCAACCCCGACCGCGCCACGGCGCCGGTGACAAGACGGCGGCCAGACGCCACACTCGCGCCCGCCGACACCGCGAAGGGGACACGCGCCGTTGATGCCAGCGCCATTGCTGCCGCCGGTCTACAGCCTGCAGGCGATCGCCGCCCGGGCCGATCCGCTGGCGGTCGCCATCGCCGCCGCCGCCTCGGCGGAGGACGGCTCGTTCTTCCTGGCGCCGCGCCCGGATCGGCTGGACTGCGCCATCCTGCTGCACCCGGAAGTGCCGCTGCCCGCGGCGCTCTGGGTTGTCCACGTCGCCATGGTCGGGCTGGGCGATGCGATCGGCGCCCTCGCCCCGCCTGTGGTCGCCGTGCAGTTCGGCTGGCCGGACCGGCTGCTGGTCAACGGCGCGCTGGCCGGCGGCCTGCGCCTTGCCACCGCCGAGCCGGAATTGCCCGGCGCGCTGCCGGCCTGGCAGGTGCTCGCCGTCACGATCGCCGTGACCGCCGCGCCCGACGGCGCCGAGCCGGGATTGCGCCGCGACACGACCACGCTGCACGACGAAGGCGGCGTCGACATCGAACCGACCGCGCTGGCGGAGAGTTTCTCCCGCCATTTCCTCGCCTGGGTCCATCGCTGGCAGGAAGACGGCCATGCGCCGGTCGCCGAGACCTGGCTGGCCCGAGCGGCGGGGTATCGCGAGCGGATCGACTGGGAGCTGCCGGGTCTGTCCCTGCACGGTCGCCTGCTCGGCCTCGACGACGAGGGCGGGCTGCTGGTCGAGGCGGATGATGGCCACCGGGCAGTGTCGCTGGCGGAGTGTCTGCGCCAGCCGAGTTGGGCGCTATAGCGCGAACCGCCATGCACATGCTCAAGACGATCAGGCTCGACGCCTCCGACGCCCTTGTCTTCGACCCCGCCGCCGAACCGGGCGAATGGGCGGTGTCCGGCGCGTTCGCCTTTGCCGATGCGGCACCGGAGGCGCTGACCGGCAAGTCCGCCCAGGCGTTCCGCAATGGCTTCCTCGGCATCGGCAGCTTCGGCCGTTCGACCCTCGCCGTGGTAGCGTCGATCGACGAGCCCGCCTTCGAACACCTCGTCGATGCCCTGGCGGCGCATTTCGTCGACCGCTACGGTGCCCCCGATCTGGACGCCGCCCGCCCGGTGGCCCGCGAGGAAGTTCGGTTCGCGGCGGCGCTGTGCGAACACCCGGTCAACACGCTGATAGCGGTCGAGCGCGAACTCGGCGATGAGGGTATCGTCGAGCGCTTCCGCGCGATCAAGCACGACACGCCCGGCGACCACGCGCCGGTTTGGGAGATCGCCGATGACGGCGCCTGATTTCTGGCTGACCTCCGGCTTTCACCTGCTGGAGCGCGACGACGATGGCCTGCTGCGCGTGACAGACGACTATCTGCGCGCCTATCTCGCCCGGCCGGAAGTGGCGCCGGTCGACGACTCCTGCGACGCCGAGCGGCGGCTGCACGCGGCGCTGGTCGAGGCCCCCCGGCGCCCGGTCGATGGGTCGGAGATCGCCGCCATCGCCGACACCGATACGGCGGAGAATTACGGCGTGCTGCTCGAATTTCGCGACCGGCTGGTCGCCGCCGGTACGCTGGAGGCCTGCTATCGCGGCCTGTTCGATGATGAGCAGGTGCCGATCCCGCGGCTGTTCGTCGACCAGATGGTGCACGCCATCCTGCGCAACATCCTCGACGGCTGCACCGATCCGGTGCGGCTGCGTGCCGCCGAACTGCTGTTCCGTGCCCAGAAGGTGGCCATCGACGACGATGCGGTCATGCTGGCGGACGATGAGATCGTCGAGATGCGCGCCACCGCCGACGGCGCCTCGCCGGGCAACCTGCTGGTGGGTGACGCTCCGGCGCGCCGCATCGAACTCGACATCCTCGGCCCGGAGACCGCCTCGCAGTATTGGGAGCGCAGCGACCAGTTCGACATGGTGCTCGATATCGGCTTCGCCCGCGCCGGGCTCGACGCGCTGTGCCGGGTGCTTGAGAGTTGGGTCGGCCACCTCGCCGGGGTCGAGGTCGGCATCCAGCCGATGCAGTCGATCGAGGACGAGAAATGGGTCTGGCATGTCGGGCTCGACGTCGAGGCGACGACGATCCTCAACGATCTCTACGAAGGCGCGTCGGTCACCGATGAGCGGCTGGGGCGGATCGTCGCCCTGTTCCGCCTGCGCTTCAGCGACCCGGCTGCGATGCTGGCCTCGGTCGCCGGCCGGCCGGTCTATCTGGCGGCGGCGATGACGCCGGACGGACGGCTGCGCCTGAAGCCGCAGAACCTGCTGGTCAACCTGCCCCTGGCGGAGATCAGCTAGCGTATTGTCGCCCTGGAAGAAACAATGACAGGGTCGAGCCGCGAGCCGGCCATCGCAACATGGAGACGGAAAGATGAACGAAGACGCCTTCAACATGAGCATCCGGAAGTTCCTGAAGAAGGTCGGCGTGACCTCGCAGCGGGAGATCGAGCAGGCGGTCCGCGACGCCGTCGATGCCGGTAAGCTGTCCGGCTCGGAGAGCTTGCCGGCCAAGGTGCGGCTCACGATCGATGGCGTCAGCCTCGACGTCACCATCGACGGCGCCATCGACCTGGCGTGAAGACGCCGGAACCCGTCGCGTTCCTCGACCGGCCGGCCGCCCGGCTGGTCGCGGTCGGCTGTGCCGTCCTCTGCGCCGTCGCTCTCGCCTATATCCACCGCGACGATCTGCTGGGCAGCGACGAGGCGACGGCTGCGAACGATCCGGTGGCCGCCTGCCTCGCCGAGCGCGCCGCGGACATCGACCGCATGGTCGCCGACGGCGTCGTCGACACCGACCGCGCCACCCTGTTCAAGAGCCGCGCCGAGGCGCTGTGCCAGGCCACCGTCGGCGGCGGCAGCGGCCCTCCGTTGCCGGGGCAGTAGGCGAATGCCGGACAAGGCCGATCCATAGATGACCAGACGATTCTCGTTGGTCGCGTTGGGCGACATGCCCTACACCGCGCCGGACCACGACAAATTCGCCTCGCTCATCGACCGGATCAACCGGATTGCGCCCGATTTCTCGGTGCATGTCGGCGACATCAAGAAAGCGAAATCAACCTGCAGCACGAAGCGCTACCGAAGGGCCCTGGCGCATTTCGAGACCTTCCGGGGCCC
>JABDIP010000507.1 GCA_013003675.1 Inquilinus sp. | reverse complement strand
GTGCGCGAGCCGGGCACGCCGGCGCCCGAGGGCTGCATCTACGACGCCAACCGGTACGCCCTGGCGGCACAGCTGGCGCGGCTGGGCTGCGAGGTGGGCGATCTCGGCATCGCCGCCGACCGGCTGGACTCGGTAGGGGCCATGCTCGATCGGGCGGTCACGGGGTATGACCTCATCGTCAGCTCCGGCGGCATGTCGACAGGCGAGGAGGACCACGTAAAGGCGGCTCTGGAGGCGGCGGGTGGCACGCTGCATGCCTGGCGGCTGGCGATCAAGCCCGGGCGGCCGGTGGCGCTGGGCCAGATTGGTCCGGTTCCGTTCATCGGGCTGCCGGGAAATCCGGTGGCGGTGCTGGTGACGTTCCTGCGCGTGGCGCGCCCGCTGATCCTGCGACTTGCCGGGGGCCGGGAGCCGCCGCCGCACCTGTTCCCGGTACGCGCCGGATTCACCTACCGCAAGAAGCGCGATCGCCGCGAATATGTCCGCGTCACGCTGGCCGACGGCGCCGACGGCGTCCCGGTCGCCAGCAAGTTTCCGCGCGACGGGGCCGGAGTGTTGAGTTCGATGGTGGCCGCCGACGGGTTGGTCGAGTTGGCCGAGACGGTCACCGAGGTCGCGCCGGGAGACAGCGTGCCGTTCTTGCCGTTCTCGGAAGTCGAGTGAGGACGCCGGCGGAGTCAGGCGATTTCGACGCGCAATTCCGTGTCGATCTCAGAGGCATAGGCCTCGAGCCGCGTGGCGCAGCCCGCCCTGCTGTCGGTCGCATTGGCGCCGATGCGAATATCCGCGGCCACCTGCCGCAGCTCCGCCGCCATGCGCTTGTAGAGAAGGAAGTCGCGTTCGCTCCAGATTGACATACCGGTCGTCGACCCTCGTTCGGGCGCGGCATTTTATGGTTAATTGACCATGCAAACTAATACAAACGCGGCACATTGCAAGAAATCAAAACAGAAGCCGTGTCACGCCGTCGGCGGACCATGTCTCGGCCCCAGTCTCTGCCCCTGTCCCGACTCTCGTCTCTGCCCTTGTTTCGGGCGGCGTCGACGGCGACATTAGGGGCATCGGAGCAGAACGGCGTCGACGATGAAGCTTCTCTATTTCGCCTGGCTGAAGACGAAGATCGGCATCGCCGAAGAGGAGGTGTCGCCGCCGCCGGAGGTGCGCGACGTCGCCGCGCTGATCGACTGGCTGAAGGGACGGGGCCCGGCCTATGCCGAGGCGTTGGCCAACGATGCCGTGGTCAAGGTGGCGGTGAACCAGGAGTTCGCCCGGCGCGACGCGCCGCTGGCGGCCGGCGACGAGGTCGCGCTGTTCCCGCCGGTGACCGGAGGCTGACATGACGATCCGGGTACAGCGCGAGGATTTCGACCCGGCGGCCGAGGTGGCGGCGCTGACCGCCGGCGATCGCTCGATCGGCGGCGTCGTCAGCTTCCTCGGCCTGGTTCGCGACATGGCCGGCGACCGGCCGATCGACGCGATGACGCTGGAACACTATCCGGGCATGACCGAGCGCACGCTGGCGGAGATCGAGGCGGAGGCCCAGCGGCGCTGGCCGTTGGCGGCGACGCTGATCGTGCATCGCTACGGCCGGCTCGAGCCCGGCGACCGCATCGTGCTGGTCGCCACCGCCTCGGCCCATCGCCAGGCCGCCTTCGACGCCTGCAACTTCCTGATCGACTGGCTGAAGACCCAGGCGCCGTTCTGGAAGCTGGAAGAAGGCCCGGCCGGCGCCCGGTGGGTCGAGGCCAAGGATGGCGACGACGATGCCGCCGCGCGCTGGTCCGACACCGCCGGGAAGGCGGCGGAGTAGGCCCGCCGGCGATCGGCGGGCCCGACCCCGGGTGCTATTCGGCGGCCGCGGTGGCCGGCGCGGTGGCCGGGCGCCGCACCTCTTCGGCGTACGCGTCGGCCAGCGTGTTGCACATTTCTCCGGGCACGAAGGTCAAATCGTCGATGCGGCCGACCGGCGTTACCTCGGCGGCGGTGCCGGTCAGGAAGACCTCCTGCGCCTTGCTCAACTCTTCCGGCCAGATCACCCGCTCGACCACCTCGTAGCCCCGGGCCCGCGCCAGGTCGATCACCGTCCGCCGGGTGATGCCGTCGAGGAAACAGTCCGGTATCGGCGTATGAAGAACGCCGTCGATGGCCAGGAAGATGTTGGCGCCGGTCGCTTCGGACACCTGACCGCGCCAGTCGAGCATCAGCGCGTCGTGGAACCCGGCGGCCTCCGCCCGGTGCTTGCTCATGGTGCAGATCATGTACAGCCCGGCCGCCTTGGAATGCACCGGGGCGGTATTCGGCGCCGGCCTCGCCCAGGCCGACGTCATCAGGCTGATGCCCCGGCTCCGCGCCGCCGGATCGAAATAGCTCGGCCATTGCCAGGTGGCGATGGCGACATGGACCGTGTTGTTCTGCGCCGACACGCCCATCATCTCCGAGCCGCTCCAGGCGACCGGCCGGACATAGCCGTCGACGATGTCGTTCGCTTCGACCACCGCGCGGGTCGCAGCGTCGATCTCCGCCACGCTGTAGGGCAGCTTGA
>JABDIP010000506.1 GCA_013003675.1 Inquilinus sp. | reverse complement strand
GACCCCCATGTCGTGGGTGATCAGCATGACCGCGGTGCCGTGCTCGCGGCACAGCCGCTTCAACAGCGCCAGGATCTGCGCCTGGATCGAGACGTCGAGGGCGGTTGTCGGTTCGTCGGCGATGATCAGCCGCGGGTTGGCGCAGAGCGCCAGGGCGATGACCACCCGCTGGCGCATGCCGCCGGAGAACTGGTGCGGGTAGGCATCGATCCGCTTGTCCGGGGCCGGGATGCCGACCTCGGCGAGCAGTTCAATGGAGCGCCGCCGGGCCTGGCCGGAGGAAAGGTCGGTATGGGTCCGGATGGTCTCGACGAGCTGCCGGCCTACGGTATAGAGCGGATTAAGGCTGGTCAGCGGGTCCTGGAAGATGGCGCCGATCGACCGGCCGCGGATGCGGCGCAGCTCGGCATAGGGCAGATCGTGGATGCGCCGCCCCTCGAGATGGATGGAGCCGCCGGCGATGCGCCCCGGCGGTTCGAGCAGGCCGATGATGGCGGTGCCGGTCAGCGACTTGCCGGCGCCGGATTCGCCGACGACGCCCAGCACCTCGCCCGGCTCGATGTCGAACGAGACGTCGTCGACGGCGACCAGGGTGCCGCGCCGGGTCGGGAACTCGATGCGAAGATTGCGCACGCTGAGCAGCGGGTCGGCCATCCGCTCCCCCTATCTCAACTTCGGGTTCAGGGCGTCGCGCAGCCAGTCGCCGAGCAGATTGACCGACAGGGCCAGCAGCAACAGGGCGATGCCGGGGAAGAAGGTGATCCACCACTCGCCGGAGAACAGGAAGGCGTTGCCGATGCGGATCAGGGTGCCGAGCGAGGGCGAGGTCGGCGGCGCGCCGACGCCGAGGAAGGACAACGTCGCCTCGGAGATGATGGCGAGCGCCAGGCCGATGGTGGCGATGACCAGTACCGGCCCCATCACGTTCGGCAGCACGTGGCGGGCCATGATCAGCAGCGGGTGGACGCCGATCACCCGGGCCGCCTGGACGTATTCCTTGCCCTTCTCCACCAGGGTCGAGCCGCGCACGGTGCGGGCGTACTGCACCCAGGTCGAGATGCCGATGGCGAAGATCAGCACATAGATCGCCAGTTTGTCATGGTTCTGGCGGTCCACCAGGGCGCGGGCGACGCCGTCGATCAACAGCGCGATCAGGATGGTCGGGAAGCTGAGGAAGACGTCGGCGACCCGCATGATCAGCGTGTCGACCCAGCCGCCGAGATAGCCGGCGAGCAGCCCGAGCGACACCCCCAGCGCCATGGCGAAGACCACCGAGGCGACGCCGACGAGGAGCGAGATGCGCGAGCCGTAGATGATGGTGGACAGGATGTCGCGGCCCTGGTCGTCGGTGCCGAGCAGATAGCTCTTGCCCGAGAGACCGTCCGACAGCGGCGCGGTGAAGGCGTCGATCAGCTCCAGCGAGGCCGGGTCGAAAGGATCGTAGGGTGCGACCAGCGGCGCCAGCAGCGTGGCCAGGAAGAACAATGCGGTGACCGCCGCCGCGGCCATGGTCACCGTCGAGCGGGTGAAGCTGTGCCAGATGTCGCTGTCGAGCGCCCGCGCCAGCGTGCCCGGGCGCGCCGGGAAGCTCAGCTCCTCCGCCGGGGTGGCGTGGCTCGGCAGCGGCGGTTCCCGATCGGCGGCCATGGCCGGTCTCTAGTGTCCCGTGGCGCCGAGCCGCGCGTCGATGCGCAGCCGCGGGTCGACCGCGTAGTAGAGCAGATCGACCAACAGGTTGAGCCCGACGAACAGCAGCGCGATCAGCACCAGATAGGCGGCCATCACCGGAATGTCGGCGAAGCGCACCGCCTGGATGAACAAGAGGCCCATGCCCGGCCATTGGAACACGGTCTCGGTGATGATCGCGAAGGCGATGATGGTGCCGAGCTGCAGCCCGGTGATGGTGATCACCGGCACCAGGGTATTCTTCAACGCATGGCCGAAATGCACGGCGCGGTCGGTCAGCCCGCGGGCGCGGGCGAACTTGATGTAGTCGGTGCGCAGCACCTCCAGCATCTCGGCGCGCACCAGCCGCATTATCAGCGTCATCTGGAACAGGGCGAGGGTGATCGACGGCATCACCAGCGCCTTGCGGCCGCTGGCGGTCAGCAGCCCGGTCGACCACCAGCCGAGCTGCACCGTGTCGCCGCGGCCGAAGGAGGGCAGCAGCCCGAGCTCCACCGAGAAGACGTAGATCATCAGGATGCCGATCAGGAAGGTCGGCAACGAGACCCCGACCAGCGACAGGGACATGAAGCCCTGGCTGAGCCAGCTGAGCCGCGTGTGACGGTTGAGCGCGGTGAACACCCCCATGGCGACGCCGAGGGTGATCGCCAGCACGGCGGAGACCAGCGACAGCTCCAGCGTCGCCGGCAGGCGCTCGGCGATCAGTTCCTCGACCGGCCGGGCGAGCCGGTAGGAGATGCCGAATTCGCCCCGTACGGCGTTGCCGACGAAGCGCAGGAACTGGACGTAGGACGGGTCGTTATGGCCGAGGCGCTCGCGCAACGCCTCGCGCTCGGCGACGGTCGTGTCCTGTCCGACCATGTTGTTGATCGGGTCGCCGACATGGTTGAACAGGACGAAGGCGATCAGGGCGACGACGAGCATCACGACGATGGATTGGACCAGCCGCCTTACGATGAACGCCGCCATGAATTCCCCCGCCCCGACGGTGTGCCTCCAACGACGCAGGCTAGCGCGTTTCAGCCGTGATGTGGCAACCGAACACGGCGCCCGATGGTTGGAGAGGCGGCGGGGGCCGTCATGCCCGCCGCCACCCCCGGTCAGCCGCCGATGGTGACGAACCGCCAGGAAAAGACGTTGTCGGCCCGCTGGGCGAGTTCGACGCCGTCGCGCACGCCCCAGGACAGCGCCTGCTGGTGCACCGGGATGTAGCCGACATCCTCATGCAGCGTCTGCCAGGCCTCGTCGATCAGCGCGTCGCGCTTCTCCAGATCGGTCTCGACCAGGATCCGGTCGGCGAGCGCATCGATGGCCGGGCTGGTATAGCCGCCCAGGTTGAAGGTGCCCCGGCCGGAATCGGTGTTCCGTGTGCCGACCAGGTTATGCAGCGCGTTCCAGCTATCGAAGCTGCCGGGCGTCCAGCCAAGCAGGTAGAAGCTGGTGTCGTAGCCACCCGTATCGAGCACCTTGGCGAAATACTGAACCTTGGACTGCGCCAGCAAATCGACCTTGATGCCGACCCGGCCGAGCATGCCGACCACCGCCTGACAGATCGCCTCGTCGTTCACATATCGATCGTTCGGGCAATCCAGGGTTACCTCGAAGCCGTCGGCATAACCGGCCGCCGCCAGCAGGGCCTTGGCGGCCTCCGCGTCGAAGGGATGGCGCGCCAAGCCCTCGGGGAAGCCGATGATGCCCGGCGCCACCATCGACGCCGCCGGCGTCGACTGGCCGCGCATGACGACGCGGCTGATCGCGTCGGTATCGATCGCCTGGTAGAAGGCCTGGCGAACCCGGCGGTCCTTGAACGGATTGGTCCCGGCGACGCTGGAGTAGAGCAACTCGTCGCGGGACTGGTCCATGCCGAGGAAGATCGTTCGCAGCTCCGGCCCGGTCAGCGCCGTGGTGCCGGGATTGCCGTCGACCCGCTGGACGTCCTGCAACGGCACCGGATAGACGAGGTCCATCTCGCCGGACAGCAGGGCGGCGACGCGGGTCGGATCGGAGGCGATCGGCTGAAAGACGATCTCTGTCAGATCGTGCGTGGCCTCGTCCCACCAGTTCGGGTTCGGCACCGCCACCGTGCGCACGTCCGGCTCGCGCACCGTGACCATGAACGGGCCGGTTCCGTTGGCGTGACGGTTGGCGTAGTTCTCCGAACTGGTATCGGATGCGCTGGTGGGCTCGGCGGTGTCGTTCGCTTCCGCCCACTCCTTGTCCATGATGTACCAAGTGTCCCAGTCCGATATCAGGATCGGGTTGGGCACCTTGGTGACGAAATCGACGGTGTGGTCGTCGACCTTGACCACTTCGGCCACACCGGAAAGCCGGGTGACCAGGTTGGAGCCGTCCTTCAGCGTGCGCTCGGCGCTGAAAACGACGTCGTCGGCGGTGAACGGGTTGCCGTTGTGGAAAGTGACGCCCTGGCGCAGATGGAAGCGCCAGCGGGTCGGCTCGACGATCTCCCATCGCTCGGCCAGCGCCGGCTCGATCGCCAGATCCGATCCGCGGCGCGTCAGCCCCTCGTAGATATTGCCCTGGAACCCGAGCGTGAAGGTCTCGTTCAGCCCGTGCGGGTCGAGCGTGCCGACGTCGCCCTGGAAGGCGAACCGCAAGGTTTCCGCCGAAGCCGGATGAGCGGCAACGGCCAGCACGGCCGCCGCGGCAACGGCAGTCAATCGGGGGTGCATTCCTGGTGGTCTCCCTGTCCGAATCCATTCGTTTTTCGGCACTTGCCGGGGCGTTGCGCATCGTCGCTTCGCCCAGGCCGCCCAGTTCGGAACGAAACAATCTACCAATCTTGTTCCGAATGGAAGAACAAAGTGCCCGCGAACGGGGCCGGCGTCCGATGGGGGGTTGGCTTTTCGCGGCGGTTGACCGATGTCAATGCAAACACCCTCCGGTTTCACGGAAATGTCACCATGCCGATGATGACCGCCGAGCGCCGTGGGGTGCAAAAAGAAACCGATCCGGGCTATGCTGCGGGTGCGCCGCGTAGTGCCGGGCACTTTGCGACCGAAGCCGTTCGGGGAAGGACGAGCATGGATTACGAAGCGATCTTCCAGGAGGCGCTGCAGAGTCTTCGGACCGAGGGGCGGTATCGCGTCTTCGCCGAACTGGAGCGGCATGTCGGATCCTTTCCGCGCGCGCGCCATTACGGGCTGCCGGAGGACGGTGCCGACGTGACGGTGTGGTGCTCGAACGACTATCTCGGCATGGGCCAGAACCCGTCGGTGCTGCGGGCGATGGTCGAGGCGGTCGAGCGCTACGGCGCCGGTGCCGGCGGCACGCGCAACATCTCCGGCACCCATCATCTGCATGTCGAGCTGGAGCGCGAGCTGGCCGCCCTGCACGGCAAGGAAGCGGCGCTGCTGTTCACCTCCGGCTTCATCTCCAATGAGGCGGCGCTGTCGACGATCGCCCGGCTGATCCCCGGCTGCGTGGTGTTCTCCGACGCCCTCAACCACGCCTCGATGATCGCCGGCATCAAGCATTCCGGCGCCGAGAAGCAGATCTTCCGGCACAACGACCCGGCCGATCTGGAGCGGCTGATGGCGCGCTATCCGGCCGAGCGGCCGAAGCTGGTCGCCTTCGAGAGCGTCTATTCGATGGATGGCGACATCGCGCCGATCGCCGAGCTGTGCGACGTGGCCGAGCGCCATGGCGCCATGACCTATCTCGACGAGGTGCACGCGGTCGGCATGTATGGCGACCACGGCGGCGGCGTCTCCGAGCGGGACGGCGTGGCCGACCGGCTGACGGTGATCGAGGGCACGCTGGGCAAGGCGTTCGGCGTGATGGGCGGCTACATCACCGCCTCGACGGCGCTGATCGACGTGGTGCGCAGCTTCGCGCCCGGCTTCATCTTCACCACCGCGCTGCCGCCCGTCGTGGCGGCCGGCGCCCTGGCCAGCGTGCGCCACCTGAAGCAGAGCGGCGAGGAACGGGCGCGGCAGCAGGAACGGGCGGCGCGGCTGAAGGCGCTGCTGGCCGAGGCCGGGCTGCCGGTGATGCCGTCGGCGAGCCACATCGTCCCGGTGCTGGTCGGCGACCCGCGGCTGTGCAAGCTGGCCTCCGACACGCTGCTGCTGGAGCACGGCATCTATGTCCAGCCGATCAACTATCCGACCGTGTCGCGCGGCACCGAGCGGCTGCGCCTGACCCCGGGGCCGCTGCACGACGACCTGCAGATGGCGCGGCTGATCGACGCCCTGAAGGACGTCTGGGACCGGTTGCGGATCAAGGCCGCCGCCTGACGGCCGGCCGCCATGCGGTGCCGGGCCGGCGGCCGGGCGCCGGACCCGGCGCCGTCAGCGCTCAGACCAGGTGCTGGCCGCCGGTCACGTAGATCTCGGTGCCGGTGACATAGGCGCTGTCCGGCGAGCAGAGATAGAAGATCACCGACGCGACGTCCGACGGCTGGCCGAGCCGGTGCATGGGAATGCGCGGGAGCAGCGCCACGGTTTCCGGCGACAGCATGGCGGTGTCGATCTCGCCGGGGGCGACCGCGTTCACCCGCACGCCGGATTCGGCGAACTCCACCGCCATCTCGCGGGTCAGCGAGGCGAGCGCCGCCTTCGACGTCGAGTAGGCGGACCCGGCGAACGGGTGCACGCTGTGCCCGGCGATCGAGGTGACGTTGACGACCGCCCCCGGCCCCTTGGCCAGGGCGGCGGCGAAGCCCCGGGCCAGGATTATCGGGGCGAAGAAGTTCAGCTCGAAGACGGTGCGCCAGTCGGCGATGTCGCCGTTCAGGCAGCCCAGCCGCTCCCTGTACGGCGTCTTCGGCGACATGCCGGCATTGTTGACCAGCGCGTCGAGCGGCCCGTCCTCCAGCGCCTCGTTGGCCTGGCGGACGAATTCTGCGCGGCTGTCGGCGTCGGCCAGATCGGCGGTGATGTGATGGGTCCAGTTCGGGTCGCGCTGGCATTCCTCCGGCACCGCCTCGCGGCTGACCGTGACGATGCGCCAGCCGGCGTCGCTGAACCGCTTCACCGTCGAATGGCCGATGCCGCGACTGGCACCGGTCAGGATCAGGGTCTTGCGTCGATCCGCCATGGCGCAACCATAACACCGGAGGACCGGGGCGGCATCAGGCCGCGGCGGCCGTCCGGTCGTGAACCTACCCGAAGAAGGGCGCCACCTTGACCATCTTGAACGGGCGCGCGACGCCGTCATGCTCGGTGATGGTGACGTACTCGCCTTCCTTCATCAGGTGGCGGTCGAACTTGAAGATCGGCTCGTCCTCGTCGGGGTCGGTGCCGTCGTAGTGGAAGGCCCAGGTGCGGTGGCGGGTGTGGACCAGATGGCCCAGCTCGTCATCCTCGCGCGGCCAGAACCGGCGCACGGTGCATTTGGCGCGGTTCCCGCGCCACTCGTTATCGTCGAAATGGCCGTCGCCGGTCAGCGGCGCGACGAACTCGTAGCCGTGGTTCCGGCTGCCCAGCGGAAATTCCGGCGTGCGGGCCAATTCCAGGCGGATCTTCTTGAGCGCCACTCTCGTCTCTCCTCGCTGCGGCCGCCGGCCAGTCGCCTACCGGGCGGCCATCGATTGGCGGTGTTCGTCGACGAAATGCTTCAGGACCAGCTTCAGCTTGGCGGCGTGACGGTGGTCGCCGCGCCTTTGCGCCATCTCGATGTCGTCGCGGATGATGGCGCGGATGCGCCGCTCGCCGGTCGGAGTCTGGACCAGATAGGCGGCCAGTTCCACCGCGATCATCTCCGGCAAATGCTCATGCTCGGCGAGCGCCAGCACCTCGTCCTCGGTCAGCCCGCACAGGGCGATGCAGTCCTCGATCGTCAACATGGTTCCTCCTTCGGGCGCCGTCGGCTCAATGGCTCAGCAGCACCGGCAACCGGGCTTCGGCGAGCATGTGGCGGGTCACCCCGCCGAGAATCAACTCGCGCAGGCGGCTATGGGTATAGCCGCCCATGACCAGCAGATCGGCGCCGAGGTCGACCGCCGCCGTCAGCAGGGCGGCGCCGACCGCGGCCGATCCCGGCGTCACCTTCCGCGTCGCCGCCAGCACGCCGTGCCAGGCGAGATAGTCGGCCAGCTTGTCGGCCACGGCCGGGTCGGTCTTGCCGGTCTCCGCGGTCAGGATATGGACGGCGTCCGCCTGGTGCAGGAAGGGCATCGCGTCGGCCACCGCCCGGGCGCCCTCGGCGCTGCCGTTCCAGGCGATGGCGGCGACGCCGCCGATGCGCTGTCCGACCACGCCCGGCACCAGCAGCACCGGCCGGCTGCCGCGGAACAGGGCGGCCTCGAGCGTCAGGGCAAGCTGGATATCCTCGTCCTCGCCGCGCCGGTGTCCGAGCACGACCAGATCGCTGAGGTGTCCGGCATGGACCACCACCTCGTCCTCGCGGCCGGGCTCCTCGCGCCACGCGGCGGTGGCGGTGGTCGGCCCCGGCGGTTCCTCGTGCAGCGCCATGTTGAAGCTGCCGACCGCCGCCTCGAAAGCGCGGCGGGAATCGGTCTCGCGGCGCTCCCATTCCGTTTCGGCCGCGGTGATGAGCTGCTCGACCATGGCGCCGGAGACGCCCTCGCCGAGCATCGGCACCGCCGCGGCCGCGGGCAGCTTGGCGAACAGCGCGTCGACATGCGCCTCGCACTGCTGCGCCACGGTGAAGGCGCCGGCCAGGGTGAGTTCGTCGCGAGCGGCACCCGCCAGGGGCGCGAGAATGGTCTTCATGGTCATCGGACATCTCCGCGCCGCCACCCGGTGCGGCGGCCTCGTCGCATGGGTAACCCTAGCGACCGCCGGGGCGCAAGATCATTGACCTGCGTCAAGGGGCGACCGGACCCCGTCGTCGACCGCCGCGTCGAGCGCGGCCCGGGCGCGCCCGGCGACGATCTCGGGCGACCCCTCGGCATCGACCACCGCCCAATTCAGCCGGCCGATGTCGAGCCCGCTCTGCAGGGCGACGACGGCCTGGTCGGCGTCCGAGGCATCGGCGCCGCGGCCGACGACCCGTTCGTCCAGCACCGCCCGCGGCGCCTGCAGCCAAAGGCCGGCGAACGGCGCGTCGCCGATTGCGGCGATCGCGGCGCGCTCCTCCGGCCGGGCGAAGACCGCGTCGGCGATCGCCGCATGGCCCGATTCGACGACCGCCGCCGCCCGCGCCTCGAGTTCGGCATAGACCTCCTGGCTCACCGCCGACGCATAGGCAGTCGCCGGCAGGCTCTCGGTCGGCGGCACGCGGAAATGCTGTTTGCGGATCACGTCGCTGCGCAGGACGACCGCTCCCGGCGCCGCCCCCAGCCCCGGCGCCAGCAGCCGCGCGACCGTCGTCTTGCCGCTGCCGGAAAGCCCGCCGACCGCGACCAGCCGGGCCGGCGCCGGACGGAGATAGTCGATCGCCATGCCGAGATAGTCGCGCGCCAGGCGCCGGAAATTCGCCACGCCGGCGGCAGCCGCGCCGTCGGCGCTCATGGTTTCGGCGATGCTGGCGCTGACCTTGGCGCGCACCGCGGCGCGGGTCGACAGGAACAGCGGCAGGGTGGCGAGGCCGCGATAGTCGCCGGTGCGCTCCAGATAGCGGTTGAGGACCCGGTTGCCCAGCGGGCGCAGCCGGCAGTGGTCGAGATCCATCAACAGGAAGGCGAGGTCGTAGAGGACGTCGGTGACGGCCAGCGCGTCGTTGAATTCGATGGCGTCGAAGATGGTCGGCCGGCCGTCGATCGACACCACGTTGCGCAGGTGCAGATCGCCGTGGCAGCGGCGCACCAGGCCGGCCGCCGCCCGCGCGTCGAGCACCGGCGCGATCCGGGTCACGGCGGCGCGGGCGAGGCGGTCGAAACCGTCGACCTAGTCGGTCGGGAAAAGCGCCGGGTTCTCCCGCAGCTCCTCGATGTTCTCCTCGACCACCCAGCGCATGGCGGCGGCGCCGACATCGCGGTGCTGGGCGGCGCCGACGTGGAAATCGGCGACCGCCTCGGCCAGCGCCTCGACGTGGTCGGTGCCGAGCGCGCCGCGCTCCGCCATGCGGTCGAACAAATCGTCCTGCCGGAACCGGCTCATGGCGACGCACCAATCGACCGGCCGGCCGGTCTCGCCGCCGAGCGAGAACCGCCCCTCGGCGTCGCGGCGGATCGGCTCGACCGCGAGATAGAGATGCGGCGCGGTGCGCCGGTTGAGCGCCAATTCGGCCCGGCATGCGGCCTCGCGCCGCTCGAGGGTCGAGAAATCCATGTACGGATAGCGCACCGCCCGCTTGACCTTGTAGGCGCGGTCGCCGGCCAGGAAGACCATGGCGCCGTGAGTGTCGATGCGCTCGACCGGGGCGCCGCCATGGGTCGCCGGGTCGGCCAGGAAGGTCGCGGTCGCGGACTGGTCCTCGACGATATGCGAGTCGGTCATGCCGGACTCCTGATCGCTGGCCGGTCGCGGCGCCCTATGCCGCCGGCGTTGGCGCCGCGCCCGGTTTCGTCTTCGGCGGCAGCGGCTGGCCGTCGTCGCGCAACACCACATAGATCGCCGGTATCACCAGCACGGTCAACGCCGTCGAGCTGGCGAGCCCGAACAGCAGCGAGATGGCGAGGCCCTGGAAGATCGGGTCGGCGAGGATGAAGGCGGCGCCGATCATCGCCGCCAGGGCGGTCAGCAGGATCGGCTTGAAG
>JABDIP010000496.1 GCA_013003675.1 Inquilinus sp. | reverse complement strand
ATGGTGACGGGATCGACGATTTCGTCATCAGCAGGCTCGGTTGGTTGCCGTATCTGGGCGAAACCGAGGCCACCTATGCGGCCGTCGTATACGGCCAGATCGGCGGCTGGGGCGCGACGTTCGACCTCGCCGGGCTCGTCGAAGGCTCGAACGGCTTCTGGATCCATGGGGAGCCACCGCAATACGGCCAACCGTCGGTCAGCATCGCCGGCGACCTGAACGGCGACGGCTATGACGACATCCTGGTCGGCTCCTCCTTCGCATCGGTGGACGGCGTCGAAAGTGGCTCGGCCTATGTCGTCTATGGCGGCGCGGCCGGCCTCGAAGCCGGCTTCTCCCTCGATGCCATCGACGGCTACAACGGCTTCCGCCTCGATGCCGCCGACCCGGAGAGCTACACCGGCTATTCGGTGTCCGGGGCCGGCGACGTGAATGGCGATGGCTTCGACGATCTGATCGTCGGGGCGCCGACCGCCGACATGATCGGCTGGCAGGCGAACGGCGAGGCCTACATCGTCTTCGGCGGCGATTTCACCGCGGCCACCACCCTCGGCACCGAGGCGGCGGACACGCTGGCCGGAACCTCTGCGGCCGACAGCCTGATCGGCGCCCAGGGCGACGATGTGCTGGTCGGCAATGGCGGGGCGGACGTGCTGTATGGCGGCGCCGGCGACGACATCCTGGCGGTCGGCGATCTCGACTTCAGCCGGATCGATGGCGGCGGCGGCAGCGACACGCTGCGGCTCGACGGCGCCGGGCGGGCGTTCGACCTGACGGCGGTCGGCGACGCGGTGATCGAGGGCATCGAGCGGGTCGATCTCACCGGCAGTGGCGACAATGGCCTGACCCTTGCGGCCAGCGACCTGCTCAACCTGTCGGACTCGAGCAACGAGCTGTTCGTCGGCGGCAACGCCGGCGACCAGGTGGTGCTGGCCGGCGATTGGCAGGGTCAGGGTTCGGCGACGGTCGACGGTGTCGTCTACGAAGTGTTCGGCGTCGCCGGCATCGACGGCGCGCTCTATGTCGAGGACGACGTCACCGTGCAGCTCCCGGCGGGTGTGTAAGTACAGCCGCGCCGATATGGACGGAAAAGAAAGACCGGCCTTCGCGGGGCGAGGGCCGGTCGACTTTTTAAAGGATTGCCTTGAAAAATCCCGGTCAGGCGCCGGTCGGGCGCAGCATGTTCATCATCATGCGCACATTGGCCGGCGCTTCGCGGAAGCGGACACCGACCTTGTCGCCCTCGGCCACCACCTCGCCGCTGAACGGGCCGGAGACGCCGTCGCAGGCGACGATGCCGCGGACGAATTCCTTGGCCTTGAGCGCGAGGCCGGAGCCGTCGAGCGAGGCGCCGGAGGCCGACCAGTCGCCGGTATCGAAGGATTTTCCATCGATCTTCAGCGAAAGAATGGCGGGCTCGGACACCGATTGCCGGCGCCGGGCGAGATAATCGGACAGGATATTGGCGAACATCGGACCACTTCCCCCCTCGGTTCGTGATGTGCCGGTCCAACCTGCCGCGAAAAAGTTGATTGTTCGTAAAGTTTTATCCTTATTTGTGGTTAACAACAATAAGTTGCAGCCCTGAGAGGCGCGGCGGGGGCATGAGGGTTGGCGGCGCCGTGGAAGTTGTCGAAGTAGCGCCGCCGGCCTATTTTCGCGGTGGCAAACGGGTGGAGGAGGCACGAATGGTCGCGCAGGTTGAGCCGGTCTTTTCGTTCAGCGTCGGCGCGGTGCTCGGGCGCTCGTTCGGAATCTGGTTCCGGAATTTCATTCCGTTCAGCCTGATGTCGATCATCGTGACGTCGCCATCCTTCATCCTGGCCATGGCGACGCAGCCGGACCTGGGATCCCAGTCGCCCGCCGCCGGGGGTGGGGCGGTGGCGACGTTTGCCACGATCTTCGTCGATCTGGTGGTGAACGCCCTGCTGGTCGGCGCGCTCGCCTACGGCACGTTTCAGGATCTCCGCGGCAACCGGGCGAGCATCGGGGAGATCGTGGCGCACGGTTTCTCCGTCGTGCCGGTGGTGGTCGGCGTCGCCCTGCTTGTCGGGCTGATAACCTTCCTTGGCATCATCGCGCTGGTGATCCCGGGGATCATCGCCGCCGTGGTGCTGTGGGTCGCGGTGCCGGTGGCGACGGTCGAACGGCCCGGCGTGATCGCCAGCCTCAGCCGCAGCTCGGAGTTGACCCGAGGCCATCGCTGGCCGTGCCTGGGGGCGATAATCCTGATCACCGTGGTCCAGTTTTCCGTCGCGGCGCTCGCCGGCGGCGCATACGCCCTGTTGGCGGCCGATACCACCATCCTGTTCACCGGCACGGGGTATCTGTTCTTCGAGTACATCTTGGCTGCGGTCATCACCGTCTTCGGTTCGGTCGCCGCGGCGGTCGCCTATCACGATCTGCGGTCGGTGAAGGAGGGCATCGGCGTTAACGAGATCGCAGCGGTTTTCGACTAACCCCAAAGTTGTTCCTCGACGCTCCGACCCGCGGAGCGGCGGCAGATTTCGGGAGAACCTCCATCATGTCCGCGACGACAATGCCGATGGCCGAGTTCCGCGTCGGCGAGGTGCTCAGCCGGGCGCTGGTCATCCTCGGCCGCAATATCGCGCCTTTCGCGCTGATCGTGCTGGTCCTGACGCTGCCCTATCTCTACGTCGTTTGGCAGATCCAGCCCGGTCTCGGCGGTGCCTACGACATGGAGCAGTTGACGTTGCGGATGGCCGAGAGCGATGTCGAGGACATGTCGGCGGTCGGCACGGTGCTCGCCACCAGCGTGGTCGTCCTGGTGGTCTACGCCTTGACCAGTTCGCTGGCCGCGGGCGCGGTCGTCTATGGCACCTTCCAGCAGCTTCGCGGCCGGACCGCCGGCATCGGCGAGTGCGTGGCCCGCGGCTTCGGGTCGATCGTGCCGATCGTCGGCGTGGCGCTGGTCGGCGGGATCGCCAGTTTTCTCGGCCTCTTCCTTTTCATCGTGCCGGGCATCATGCTCTATCTGATGTTCTGGGTGGCGGTTCCCGCCGCCGTCGTCGAGCGGCCGGGCATCTTCGCCAGCCTGCGCCGCAGTGCCGCCCTCACCAAGGGCTATCGCTGGCGGCTGCTCGGCATCGTGCTGGTGCTTCTGGTCCTCGCCCAGGTCGTCAACAGCATCGTCCAGGCGCCCTTCGTCCGCTGGGACGGTTCCCGGGCCGACACCGATTCGCTGATCGCGATGCTGTTGCTCGGACACGTGGCGCATGTCTTCTTCATCGCCCTCGGCGCCGTCGCCGCGGCGGTCGCCTATTACGATCTGCGGGTGGTGAAGGAAGGCTTCGACCCGGCCCGGATCGCCGCGATCTTCGACTGACCCCGCCCCTACCGCTTGTCGTGCTTGTCCTTGCGGCGCACGCCGAACAGCATGCGGGTTTCCAGATGCTGGCGCAGGGCGCCGTAGAAGGCTTCCAGGAACACCTTGGGCTCGGCGCGGCGGCCGCCCGCGGCC
>JABDIP010000492.1 GCA_013003675.1 Inquilinus sp. | reverse complement strand
GCGGCCCGGGGCGGGCGGTCCTGTCGGGCCGCCCGCCTGTCTTTCCGGGCCTCGGCCGGTGGCTGGCATCGGCGCCGGCCGGGCGCTATGATCGGGGCGCCGCCGCGGGCTTGCGCGGCGGGACAGCGGGGAGGCGGCGGCCGATGACGGATTTTGAACGGCAATGCGTCGATGCCGGCCTGAAGATGACCGGGCAGCGGCGGGTGATTCTCCAGGTGCTGACCGAGTCCGCAGACCATCCCTCGGTCGAGGAGGTTCACCAGCGGACCAAGCAGGTCGACGCCTCGATCTCGATCGCCACCGTCTACCGCACCCTGCATCTGCTCGACGAGATGAACCTCGTGCAGCGGCACGATTTCAACGACAACTTCTCCCGCTTCGAGGTGAACCTGGAACATCACCACCACCTGATCGACCTGGAGAGCGGGCGGGTGATCGAGTTCCAGAACGACGAGCTGGAGGAACTGAAGGAGCGGATCGCCGCCGAACTCGGGTTCGAGCTGGTCGATCACAGGCTGGAACTCTATGGCCGTCGCAAGAAGACCCGCTAGGACCGCCGCCGCCGCCGAGGAGTGCGGCCCCGGCTCGACCCTCGACGGCTGCCGCTGCCGGCTCGCGGTGGAACGCGCCTATGCCGGGATGATCGCCAGCGGTTGCCCGCGCAGCGTGGCGCTGGAGGCGGCCGCCCGCGTCTATCGCTACCACCACCCCGAGGCGGGCGAGCGGCACGCCCACGACACCGTCGAATCCTGGCTGTTCACCGGCCCGCTGCACTGAACCGGGAGCGGCCGCCCGGCGGCGCCCGCCGCCGGAGCCGTACCGCGCCATTGGCCGGCTGACCGGCAGGCGGGGCGATGCCCTGCCCCATTCCGGCCATGCCGGTCCCTTATCGAGTTTGGGCAGACCGGCGCCGACGGCGCCGGATTATCGGGCCGTTAACGAATCTCCTGTAGCCACCGGCAGGCGGAATCCAGGATTCCAAGGCGAACAAAGAACGAGACGGATACCATGGCGATCAGGAAGCGCCCCGCCAAAGCCAGCGGCGCGCGACACACACTTTCCGACGAGGACATCGTCACCGGCCCCCGGCTCGGCCGGCGGCGGATCCTGTCGATGGTCGGCGCCAGCGTCGTCGGCGCGGCGGCGGCGACCGGCTGCACCACGACCTCCAGCAGCTCCGGGTCGGGCGGCCTGTCGGACAGCGACACCGGCACCTATTCCGACCCGATCGGCGGCGGCCGCGGTAGCGGTCGCGGCGTCGGGGCGACCGATTCCGACACCGGCGCCTATGCCGACGCGATCGGCGCCGGGCGCGGCGGCGGCGGCGGTTCCGACAGCGATGTCGGCGCCTTTGCCGATCCGGCGGGTGGTAGTCGGACCGGCGGCGCGTCGGACAGCGATGCCGGCGCCTTTGCCGATCCGGCCGGCGGCGGTCGCGGCACCGGCCGCACTGCCGGCGTCACCGACAGCGACGTCGGCGCCTATGCCGATGCCGTCGGCCATGGTGGCGGCAGCGACCCGATCGATTCCGACAGTGGCTATTCCTCGGACCCGGTGGACAGCGACTAGTGTCATGGTTTCGAAATCCGGCACATTCCATGTGCCGGATTTCGGGAGCTGAATGACACGAGAATCAGACAGCTGGTGTCCCTTCGATTCTGGAATTCGCTCATGCGAATTCCGGAATCGGGACACGGGCACCTTCCTCCGGCCGCCCAGGCAGGGCGACGGCCGGCATCGCCAGCACCGGCCGGCGGTCCGCGGCGGCCGCCGGTCGGCCCAGCCGCAGGTGTCTCCCCATGGCGGAAGCCGATTTCTCGCTGCAGTGGATCCTCGATCCGGTCGACCGCGCCGAGTTCCTCGAGGCCTATTGGGAGGCGCGGCCGCTGGTGGTCGCCCGCGGCCGGCCCGACCATTTCCGTCATCTGCTGTCGCTGGAGGAGATCGACCGGGTCATCACCACGATGAACCTGGCCCATCCCGACGTGCAGATGGTGAACGCGGCGGAGGACATCCGCGCCGACCGGTACACCTATCGCAACGGCATGATCGACGTGGTGAAGCTCTACCAGCTCTTCGCCGACGGCTCGACCATCATCCTGCCGCAGCTGCATACCCGGGTGCCGCCGCTGGCCGCCTTCTGCCGCGGGCTGGAGCGGGAATTCGGCTGCCGGTTCCAGACCAACATCTACATGACCCCCGGCGAGGCCCAGGGCTTCAAGCCGCACTACGACGCGCACGACGTGTTCGTGCTGCAGATCGCCGGCAGCAAGGACTGGCGCCTCTACGGGACGCCGGTCGAACTGCCGCTGAAGGGCCAGCGCTTCAACTCCGAACGACACGAAACCGGGGCGGTCAGCCAGACCTTCACGCTACATCCGGGCGACATGTTGTACGTGCCGCGCGGGCTGGTTCACGACGCGTCGTCGAGCGACGAGGTGTCGTTGCACATCACCACCGGGGTGATGGCCAGCACCTGGACCGACCTGATGCTCGACGCGCTCTCCGCGGTGGCGCTGGAGGATGTGGAGTTCCGCCGCTCGCTGCCGTTCGGCTTCGCCGGCGACGGCTTCGACCGGGCGCCGGCGCGGGAGACCTTCGCCCGGCTGATCGAACGCTTCGCCGCCAAGGCCGATCTGGACGAGGTCCTGGAGCATTTCGTCGACGATCTGGTATCGACCCGCCATCCGCTGCTACAGGGACAGATGAGCCAGCTCGCCCGGCTCGACACGCTCACCGTCGACGACGAGGCGGGGGTGCGGCCGGAATTGATCCACCGCATCCAGGAAACCGTGGATAGTGTCAGGATCGACTGCTACGGACGCGAAATCAGCATGCCGGCGCATGCCGCGCCGGCGGTGCGCCACGCGCTCGAGCAACAGCGCTATCGGATCGCCGACCTGCCCGGCGATCTCGACGATTCCGGCAAGCTGGTGCTGATCCGTCGCCTGGTCCGCGAGGGGCTGGTGCGGCTGTTGTAGAGAGCCGGGTGGCGCCCGCGCCGCAACGGAGGGGGCAATGCCGATCAAGAAGATCCTGGTGCCGCTGAGCGGCCATGAGGGTTTCGAGGCGCCGCATGAAGTAGCGCTTGAGACGGGACTGCTGCTCGGCGAGCGTTTCGCCGCCCATGTCGAGGCGTTCCACGCCGCCGGCGAGGCGGCCGGCGGCCGCGCCTTCATTCCCGCCGGCATGCCGGGCTCGGCCAGCGAAGAGCTGATGCGGGCAATGGAGGGGGAGGACCGCCGGCGCGGCGAACGGGCCCGCGCCCTGTTCGCCCAGGTGACCGCCCGGCACAACCCGCCCCAGGCGGTTGCCCCGGGAGATCCGGCCGGTTTCTCGGTCGACTACGTCGAACTTCCGGGCCCGGCCGACGAGCTGATCGCCGCGCGCGGCCGGCTCGCCGACCTCACCATCTGTCCCAGCCCGTCGCTCGACGACCACCGCCGCCCGCCGCTGGGGCTGGAAGCGGCGTTGCGCGAGACCGGCCGCCCGCTGTTGGTGGTGCCGCCGGAAATGCCGGAGACCTTGGGCAAGCGGGTTGCCATCGGCTGGAACGGCAGCGTCGAGGCATCGCGGGCCCTGGCCCTGGGCTGGGACCTGGTGGCCGGTGCCGAGGAGGTCATCGT
>JABDIP010000489.1 GCA_013003675.1 Inquilinus sp. | reverse complement strand
GCTGACGAACAACCCCAACCTCGACAATTCGCCGGCCTATATCGCCTTCGACATGATGCTGCGGCTGGCCTCGCCCTATCAGTTCAACCCGCTCGACTACAACCCGCTGCGCGGCCTTCTGACCGGGATGATCCAGCCCATCGAGACGCTGCGGGCCAGCGACCCGCCGCGCCTCTATGTCAGTGCCACCGACGTGCTGAACGGCCGGCTGAAAGTCTTCGAGGGGGAGGAACTGTCGGTCGAGGCGCTGCTCGCCTCGGCCTGCCTGCCGTTCCTGTTCCAGGCGGTGCAGATCGAGGGCAACTCGTACTGGGACGGCGGCTACATGGGCAACCCGACCCTCTATCCGCTGATCCATTCCTGCGAGGCGCGCGACATCGTCGTCGTCCAGATCAACCCGATCCACCGGCCCGACGTGCCGATGACGCCGACCGCCATCATCGACCGGATGAACGAGATCGGCTTCAACTCCACCTTCCTGCGCGAGACCCGCGCCATGGGGCTGATCAACCGGCTGCTCGAGGAAGGCAAGATCGACGCCGAGCAATGCGGGCTGAAGCCGGTGCACCTGCACCTGATCGGCGCCGAGGCGGAGATGAGCCGCTACACCACTTCGAGCAAGTTCAACGCCGACCTCTCCTTCATCATGGATCTGCATGCGCTGGGCCGCGAATCGGCGACCGCCTGGCTCGACGACACCTATGACAGCCTCGGCAAGCGCACCACCTTCGACGCCGGTGCGCTGTTCATCTGATCGGGCGCCTGGCCGGGGTGGAGAGGGGCGTCTGTGCGACGACCCCGGTAGAAGGGCCGAAAGTCGAGGCCGCCCGGCACGCCCGTAGGCTGTCCTCGGCTACACCGCCACATCCAGTCGTCGACAGAATTTTTTCCCCCACGGCCGCCAGAGGCCCCCGCCGGGAAATTTGGCGCGATCGTCATAGTCGTGCGGCCGCGTCCCCCCTACCGTGCTGCAGCCGGAAGGGAGGTCATCGTGAAAGTAGCGATCAACAGCGAAACCGTAACCGTGCCCGAGACCCTTCAGGATATCAGCCTGCTCGATTTCATTCGTGATTTCGCCGGCCTGAAGGGCACCAAATTCGGCTGCGGGCTCGGGCTCTGTGGAGCCTGCACGGTGCATGTGGACGGAGTTGCCGCCCGGTCCTGTCGAATTCCGGTGGCGGATGTCGTCGGTCGGCAGGTAACGACGATCGAGGGGCTGGCCGGAACGACCTCCACCGGGGCGCTTCATCCCGTTCAGCAGGCCTGGGTCGCGGCGAAAGTGCCACAGTGCGGCTATTGCCAGCCCGGTCAGATCATGACCGCTGCCGCGTTCTTGCGGCGCAATCCCAACCCCTCCGACACGGAAATCCGGGAGGAGATGAGTGGCAATCTCTGCCGTTGCGGAACCTATGACCGCATCCGCCAGGCCATCGCGCACGCCGCGAGGGAGAGCTGAGATGCGAACCGTCGCCGACCGAACCGCCATCGGCCGCCGGGATTTCTTGATCAAGACCGGGTGGCTGGCCGCCGGGATGACGGTCCTGACATCGTGCAGCGCGGCTCGCGCCGTCTGGCCGGCCCTGCCGTCGACCGACGATCCGGAGATCGTGGATGGGCTGGCGTGGGTCCAGGCCCTGCCGGGCGGACGCGTCCGCTTCTATTGCCCAAGGATGGAGATGGGTCAGGGTGCGTCGCTCGGTCTGAGCCAGGTCGTCGCCGAGGAACTCAACATCGGCCAGCCGGAAATCGATTGCGTGCTTCCGGATACCGATCAGACGCCGCGCTTCAAGATGACCGTCGGCAGCGAGAGCATCGCGAACTTCTTCCTGCCGGTTTCCCATGGCGCCGCGTTGCTACGGGAAGCGCTTCGCAAAGTGGCGGCCGAGACGGCCGGCCTATCGCCAGACCTGATCCGGGACGGCCGGGGCGGCTTCGTCTCGCCCGATGGAACCGAGCTCAGCTACGGCATGTTGGTGCCGTCCGAGCCGATCATCCTGTTGGCGGAGGACCGGTCGGCAGCAGCAGAACCGCCGCCGCGCTATGCATCTGAACACCGCGGCCGATTTCAAGCCATCGGCCAGAGTTGGCAGCACCCCGAGCTGGAAGCGATCGTGACCGGCCGGACGATCTATAGCCGGGACGTGTCGCTTCCGGACATGTCGTATGGTCAGGTTCTTCGGCCCCCTGCATTCGGCGCCCGGCTGCAAAGCGTCGATGCGGGCGGCGCCGAGGCGATGCCGGGTGTCGCCGCCGTTGTCGTCGACCGGGCAGACGGCTTGATCGGCGTCGTGGCGGACGACCCTTTCGTGCTGCCGGCGGCTGTCGCGGCGATCGACGCGCGGTGGGCGATGCCCGACGGTCTGAACCAGGATCGGATCGATGCGAGCCTAGATATCGAAAAACACCGCGCCGAGGATGATTTCGAACACACGCTGACGTCGGCCGGCGACATCGGTGCCGGGCGACGGTCCGCGCAATTCCAGGTCCGGGCCCGCTACGACACACCCTTCGCGGCACACGCGGCGATGGAGCCGAGGGCTGGTGTCGCCTGGGTGAAGGACGACGAGGTGGAGGTCTGGTGCGGCAGTCAGGATCCGTTCTTCGTCCAGCGGCGGGTGGCGAAGGCGGTCGGCCGCGCGGTCGACGATGTCGTCGTGCGGACCCATCGCATGGGCGGAGCATTCGGCGGCCGGCTGCCATGCCAGGCATCGGAGGAGGCGGCGGTTCTTTCAGCCGCGGTCGGGCGGCCGGTCCGGGTGCAATGGGATCGGGAAGCCGAGTTCCAGAACAACTACTTCCAACCCGGTTTCTCGCACCATATCGACGCCGGTGTCACGCATGAGGGACTGATCAGCCATTGGGCGCACGACTTCGTTTCCTCGCCGATCATAACCGGGCCGGTGCCTGACAAAATCGCCTGGCTCCTGGACGCGGTGATGGCCGACGAGGGCACCGCGCGGGGCGCCATGTCCCAGTACCGCGTGGCAGATCGGCGCGTTCGCTACTCGGATATTCGCACCGGAGTCCCCACCGGCGCCTGGCGCGGCCTCGGCGCGGCACCAAATACATTCGCCGTTGAGAGCATGATGGACGAACTGGCGATCGCGGCCGGGATCGACCCGTTGCAGTTCCGACTGCAGAACCTTCCGCCGACGAGCGACCGGCTGGCCGCCGTTCTGCGCCGGGTGGCTGAAATCTGCCAATGGGGCCGGTCGACGCCGGCTGATACCGGCCGGGGCATCGCCTGCGCCGTCTACAAGAACCAGACGGCGGTGGCCGTGGTGGCGGAAGTCCAGGTGGATCATGCGGCGCGCGCGTTGCGGGTGGTCAGGACATGGTGCGCCCAGGATTGCGGGATGGTTGTCAATCCCGACCAGGTCGAAAGCCAGATCATGGGAAACGGCGGCTGGGGCTGCAGCATGGCCCTGAAGGAGCGGATCACGGTCGAGGCCGGAGCCGTCGAGCAACGCAACTTCCACAGCTATGAAATTCTTCGCCACCGCGATGCGCCTGAAACGATGGTGTCGCTGGTCGTTCCGCCCGATGCGGCACCGGTCGCGGTCGGCGAGTCCGCTCTCGGGCCGGTTGCCCCGGCGATCGCCAACGCCGTATTCGCCGCGACCGGCCGGCGCATCCGGCGTTTGCCGATGAGCTATGGTGGTGTCTTTTCGGACGCCGAAGGCTAGCTGTCGAGGGCTG